>NZ_CP089543.1 GCF_021233055.1 Spirosoma oryzicola
TTATAAACTAAAATCTTATAATAATATGGCATTGTCACAATATCATACACCAAATTCTCTACTCAACAATCTGATCTTATCATAAACTCACAATATAATATTATAAATTTGCTACAATATCATATTATTAATCAATAATAATATAACAGTACTATAATGTTTGTTTAATATTTTACCATTCTATTGCAAATTTACATTATAATAATATAATTTTACATAAATAAAATATTACTTTAAATAGTATATAAATTACCCTTTTATTGATTTATTATTTTTTGTACTTATTAATTATTAATTGCACTTAATAAAGAACTTAACTAATAATTACATAAGCATTTATATATTTCTCTTAAAATTGCACTAAATCATAAAAGCGCTTCCAAGATGGCAAAACTGATTTCCGTGTGTACCCAGAAGGGGGGTGTCGGTAAAACGACACTGACTATGCTGTTGGCCACCTACTACCATACCACCGTAGGGAAACCGGTAACGGTAATTGATGCTGACTTCCCTCAGCACTCTTTTGATGCAACGCGCCGATCTGAATTGGCAAGCATCCAGAACGACGAGGAGATTCAAAGTCTATATGTAACGCTGTACCCGGAGATGAACCGTGAGTTGTATAAGGTCTACAAGGGTTCACTCGAAGAGTTGGCTATGTTCCTGACCGACCTTAAGGGTAGGGGGGAAGATGAACTGGTCTTCATCGATATGCCTGGTACCATGAACGTCAAAGGTTTCGACCGGGTAGCATCGCAGTTGGATTACGTGATACTACCAATGGAAGCAGATAAAATGAGCTTCACAGCCGGACTGCAAACGTTGGACCTCTTCGACCGCTTCCGGGAAGCAAAGGGAGCCGACTACCAGTTGTTCATGCTCTGGAACAAATACAAGAAATCAGAAAATCCGAGCTTGATGCAGGGCATAGAAAACATTGTGCGGGAACGAGGGAATGTGCAGATACTTGAACAGCGGGTAAGTGACTCAGTTACCTGGAAACGGGAACGTTCCACGCTGTTTCCAAGCGAAAAGGTTAAAAACCTGGTGGGCGAATTAAATCTGTTACTCAACATCACTCAACCAGTAGGATAAGCCATGGCTAAAAATAAGAAAACCTTAGACGACGCATCCCTTCGGGCGATGGCTAACCTGGCAACGGCTTCATCTGACCTCAGCAAGCTACAGGAGAATTATGGGTGGAATGCGGATGAATCAGCGCAAGTCGAACAGCAACCGGAAGTGACCGCAACGGAGGTGTCTGCAGCACCAGTACAACCGTTGGTGAATGAACCAGTTATTAAATCACCGGTAGTCCCAACAGGGGAGGAGTCAATCCAATCACAAACTGAGGTTTTAAACAAAGTACCAAAGGAGCCAGCAACGTCAGGTAAAAAGGTTGATAAGTACACAAACACGTACCTGCAACCTATTAAAGGATTTGAGCGACCCACAAAGGTGGCATACATATCTAAACGCTCACATTCATATATCGCATTTCTACAGCGATATGCTGACCTGACTGGCAGCAAGGTATCCATGCAGGAAATCATGGAGAATATATTCCGACAGCACTTTAGCGACAATAAGGCTGAGATAGAGATGATGCGGACAACAGTACAACAAAAAGAAGCCGAACTACACGAATGATAACACTATGGATTAGTGCATCCCTGCTAGCTCTGACGGGCTGGCAGGGTTACCGGTTAGGAAAAGAATATGGATGGTGGGGGAGAAGCGTAATCGCATCTAAAAAGGGGGAGGTGAACGAGATGCCTTCATTAGAAAACACCAAATCAACTGAGAATGGCTTGGGCCTTTCAAGAACCAACTTTGGGAAGTTACTGGGTGGATTTACACCAGCAAGCCAACAAGCCTTTGAAACTGACGATAGCAGCATTGATGAAGAGACGGAGCGACCAATTATTGAGCCAGCCACAACCTTGATGCTGAAAGAGGGACCTATAGACGAAATTGAATATCCAGCTGAAACGGATCAGATACCCGAAACGTGCAACTGGATGGATGAGGAATCTATTTCATTAGTCGACTTTGAAAACGATGAGGAACTAGAAAATGACCAGTCATTTGTGACACTGAACGAGTATATAAAGCGAGTAAGTACAGTTCAACGAAAGATGACGCAGCTGAAAAAACGACGCAACGCAGATACAAGCTTTGTGAAACAAGAACTAGGACTATTAATCGATACGTATCAGCTTGAAAATGACCAGGCATTAGATTGGCTATTCCAACAGCATGAGCAAACGTCTAAAACTGATTACGGCTCGCTCTTCGATCGAATCGAAAGCTTAACAAGCTAAAAAATTTTGTCTCAATTAAAATACTATATATATTAGCATAAAATTTTTAATATGTATATTATTTAATGAAGGCAATTTTGTGCAGTTTGGGTATTGTAGGGCTGCTTCTACTGAGTCAACAGATTCTCGCCCAAGATGAATTAAAACAGGCAGTTGAGGGCGCGACGACGCAAATAACGAACGCTAAAGCGGGAGCTATCCGACTTGGACAAGCAGCTGCAGCGATAGTGGGAATTGTGGGAGCCATTGCGGTATACAGTAAATGGTCAAATGGAGAGAGTGACGTACGGAAGGCCAGTGCTTCCTGGTTGGGTGGCTTGCTGTTCATAGCCATTGCATTTATGATTTTAGAGTCCATTTAAAAATAAAAACAACTCAACAATGCAAAATCGCCTTAACCAATCGAAGGGTTCTAACGCGGCCCAACTCATCGCGTTAATCGTGGCAGGCATATTGGTAGCTCATATCGCACCGGGCCAAGGATTAAGTACACAAGGGTTAAGTACAGCAGCAACTCAAGTAAAAGGTGCCTTCACGGTAGTAACCAATTTGATGTACGCTGTATGTGCCATAATTGGGATTGTTGGTGCCATTTCTGTGTATAGCAAGTGGTCAAACGGAGATCCTGATACGCGGAAAGCAGCAGCATCCTGGTTTGGTGCGCTAATTTTTGCGGGTTTGGTCGTAGTGACGCTGTCGGCCGTTTTCGGAGCCTAGTATGTTTCGAGTCAACAAAGGAGTGGATAGGCCCCCTCAGGTGTTAGGTATCAGAGGAATGAATTTCCTGCTGGTCTTAGGAGGAGCAGCTGTTGGACTGCTGGCTGTAAGTACGTTCATTATGATTGTCACAGGATGGTCAGGAATGATCTGTTATGGGACATACCTGGTTGGACTAATTGTTCTCTATGGACAACTGGTACGGATTTCCAGAGTGCATGGGGAACGGGGAATGGCCCGTACACAAGGACGGGGCAGACAGCCTAAATTGATCATGGTTAGAAGTTCGGGGGTATATAAACAACTGAGGCATGAACCTAAAAAGTAAAGCTATTCATGATGTGTTTCCCATAAGAGCCATTGAGCAGGATTGCCTCATATCGGTTCACGGCGATTTGACCGTTTGTTTCGCCGTTAGCTTACCAGAAATATTTACCCTGAATGCAAGTTTCGATGGGGTAGGGGAGGGGCGCATTGAGCAGGGAGATTACATCACTCTGTGCAACGTATGGACAAAAGCGTTAGGTGTACTACCAAGCTATACGATCCTGCACAAACAGGATTGGTTCGTAGAAGAAAACTATCAAACTTCAGGCGAAGGAGCAGGCTCAACGCAACGCACATTCCTTGATCGGGCCAGTGATCGCCATTTCAATGAGCGTCCTTACCTCCATCACGAGTGCTACCTGTATTTAACCAAAACCCATCAAGAAAGACGGGACGTGAGTGCGGTTAAAACATCGCTGGCGCGTGGTCGACTGGTACCAAAGGAAGTAGGGGATAAGCACAAAGTTGAGGAGTTCTTTAACAGCGTTGAACAGTTCACTTCGATTCTGGAAAGTAGCCGGTTAATTGGCCTGCGTCGGCTCCGATCAGCCGAATTGGCCGGTACGAGCGAAAAAGCGGGCTTGTTAGAGCGATATATGAGTTTATCGCTCCGCGATGAGGTAGTAACGCTGGCGGATTTAGAGATGGATGAGGAGTTACGGGTTGGGGGGAAATATGCCAAATTCTACACAATCTCGGATATTGACGATCTGCCCGAGTGGGTGCACACCAATAACCGGGTTGAGGCACTCTCCACAGAACGGTCGAATGTGTCGGTAAGTTATGCAGCTCCGATTTCGCTGATGCTTCCGTGTAATCACATCTATAACCAGTACATCTTCATCGAAGATAAGCAGGCGGCATTCCCTAAATTAGAGCAACGGGCCACACAAATGCGATCGCTGGCCAACTTTGGTAAGGATAATGAAGTAAACGCCATGCTGCTGAACCAGTATCTCAGCTATGCAGTCGAGACAGGTTTTACGCCGGTACGTTCGCATTTCAACATTCAGGTCTGGACCGAAGACAGGAGCCGCTTACCCGTTCTGCGCAATCTGGTTTCCTCAGCTATCGCCAAGCTAGGCGTCCGGCCTCGTGAAAACACGAAAGACGCATTAGGGTTGTTCTGGGCAGGCATACCCGGTAACGCGGCCGATCTGCCCAGTGAAGACAAATACTGGTCATTTGTACCGCAATCAGTATGCCTCCTCAATCAGGAAACAAACTACTATGATTCTGTCTCGCACTACGGCGTGAAACTGGTTGAGCGGATGAGCGGAAAGCCGTTACTGGTCGACTTATCCGATCACCCGATGAACAAAGGGTGGGTGACTAACCGGAACAAGTTCATACTGGGTCCATCGGGCAGCGGCAAATCGTTCTTTACCAACCATGCACTGCGGAGTTTTCACGTTCAGGGTAGCCATGCCGTCATTGTTGATGTTGGCCACTCTTATCGCGGCCTATGCGACATGCTGGGTGGTCTGTATCTTACTTATTCAGAAGAAGAACCGATCAACTTTAATCCGTTCTTTATCGAAAACCGCCTGCTCCCCGACGTCGAGAAGAAAGAAGCCATCAAGGTACTGCTACAGACGCTCTGGAAACGAAGTGACGAGCGCCAAACGATGTCAGAATACACCGCGCTTTCGGATGCAGTAACGCAATATTTTGAAAGTTGCCTGCCCAATAATCCGGACACTTTCCCCTGTTTTAACTCGTTTTACGAGTTTATGCAGTCAGATTTCCCTCGGTACCTGGAGGAACACAAAGTACAAATCGGCTATTTCGATTATGATAACTTCATCTATGTACTGCGGCCCTTTTACAAGGGTGGCGAATACGAGGAGCTACTCAATAGCCGGGCTAATCTGGATCTGTTGAACATACCATTTATCGTCTTCGAGTTGGATAACATCAAGGATCACCCGATCCTGTTCCCAGTGGTGACCATAATCATCATGGACACCTTCATTTCGAAAATGAGAAAGCTGAATGGGGTTCGGAAGATCATTCTCATTGAAGAGGCTTGGAAAGCCATCATGAAAGATGGGATGGCCGAGTACATCAAATACCTCTACAAAACGGTACGTAAGTTTTTCGGGGAAGCCTGGATCGTAACGCAGGAAGTAGACGACATTATTGGTAATAAGATCGTTAAAGACTCGATCATCAACAATGCCGACACCAAAATACTGCTCGACCAGCGCAAGTACCGCAACAAGTTTTCCCACGTAAAGGATTTGCTGGCCCTAACAGATAAGGAGAAAGATCTTTGTCTGTCATTGAACCGGGACCTCGACCCAAAGCGGAAATATAAAGAGGTCTTTATCTCCTGGGGAGGACAAGAATCAAAAGTATATGGCGTCGAAGTATCGACCGAGGAGTACCTGGCCTATTCAACTGAGCAAACCGAAAAAATACGGCTCGAAGAAAAGGTGGCATCCTACGGCGGTAATTACGACTTAGCCCTGCGCGACTACGCCGACGAAGTGAAGACCGGCACCCTCGTTAGTCGCTAAATCTGCGAATCTATTTCTATACTGAAGTGAAGCAGTCTGTTAACAAACTGCTCTTGACCAGCCTTTGCCTTTTTGGGGGAATTTTCCCCATTCAGGCTGGTGCCAAGGGCGTACCAAATGACTTACACGTTAACCCGGCATTGGCTGAAGTGGACACCACAAATCCGGGGCAGCCTCCACAACAAGGACCACCGGGCCAGACGTTGCTTGGTGGTTTAGGCGATGATTTATCCGGAGAAATCGAGAGTATCATCGGCGAAACGGAGAATTCCATTATGAAGGGCATTCAGGATGAACTTACCGGATTGCTTGGTAATGCTCTGGGCCAACTATTTGACGTCTCGCCGATCTCGGCGGTTAAATCGCTCCAGTCGATGGTGAAGGACGGTTTATCCAAGCAGCAAAAGATCGAGTATCAAAACTACAAGGTAGACTACGCCTGGAAAAAAGCACACATGGAGCTCTCGCCTGCCTTTGCTACCTACTATCGAGAACTAAATCTGAACCAGCTTACCGGCGCCATTGGCGCCAGTAAGAAAGCGGCCGACAAATTTCTGAATACGTCAGCATTTACGGCTAAAGAAGCGGCAGCAATGCGACAGGTGTTACAGGGGGTTGCTGAGACGAGCGATTTGGAAGCTGAGGTTAAAACGATCATTAACCTCGGCGGTAAACCGGTGTGGATGTCAGAAGGGGAACGATTATCAGCCCTGAATGCGGTTCGAACTGACCTTTATGACCGCATCAAGCGAACCAATCAGACATTAGCCCTAATCAGAGCGACCTATCAATTCCGATCTCGAGAAATAGCTAAAAACGCTTACAGGCAGGGATTGTATAAACAAAATTCAACGCTCAACCGGATAGTAAGCACCCGCTCTACTACCTATCAAAGCAAATGAAAAAGCGAATACTCTACTGGGTTTGGCTCGGCTGCTTAGCTGGGACTGCCAACGCACAGATGCCCCCTGCCAATGCGATACCAACTGGAAACAGGGGTAGCAGCATCATTCAATCCGAGATAGACCAACTATTACGCGTATCAGAAAGCGATATAATGGCGGGTTTAAAAGATGCTGGACTCGACTATGGTGAGCTTATAAAAGAAAAGGTTATGGACGAGGTAATCAAAGGGATTGCTGATGCTACCGTATTAGCTCCTTTTGCTACCGAGATCATGGAGCAATACCAGAAACAGAAGAATAAGGACCTGGCCAAAGCCATCGAGAAGCTGAAGAGAACGTGGAAAGATGGCCAGGAACGGATCAACAAAGTTCGTTATCAGGACTTTAAAGTCAAATACGCCTATCAGCAGGCGATGAACAAAGCTCCGATGGACGTGATGCAAGGCACCCGTCGCCAGGCCATTGACGAGTCAGTAAAGGCATTGTGGACAGATGGGCTGCCCGTCGCCATAACAATCACAGATCCCACCAATGCTCGGCTCATGAAAGAGGACATTGATGCGCGCTATCCAAACGAGGACATTGGCTGGACAGTGTTAGCCTCAGCTCGCTCGTCGTTGCTAGCCGATGACAAAACATTGAAAGCAAAAATGGCTCTCGTTGAGAAGCAGGGTCAAACGGCGTACCTATCACCAGCGGACCGGCTTCGGCTACTGCGCGAAATTGATAAGGAAAGCAAAGCCCGTCGCACAACGCTACTAGCAATGGACAAAATCACGTCACAGGGGCTAGACTATTACAAGTACCAACGTAATCGGAAAGCGTATCAGACCAAATACCTACGTACCCAATCATACCGCTAACCCTCAACCGTATGCAGGCAATTCTGTTAGTTTCGCCCGTACTGGAAACATCGATTGACGAGGTGTTCACCCAGTTCTCAGATGGATTTGGGGCATTGGTAGCCTTTGGGCAGGCTATTGGCTTCATCGGCGCACTATGCTACGTCTTTTATCGGATCTGGGGGCACATGTCCCGTGCCGAACCCATCGACGTGTATCCGTTGCTCCGCCCCTTTGCGCTGGCCCTTTGCCTGCTCAGCTACCCGCTATTGGTCAAAGGTATGGTGGGCATCGGGCGATTGCTTGATAAAGGAACCGGCTCCATGGTGGCCAGTCAAAAAGCGGAAGTAGAGCGCTTAAATCAGGTCAAAAAAGCAAAGGTCAAAGAGAATTGGGATAAGATTCTGATTCCGCCGGGCGAAGATGGGGAAATTGGTACCTGGGATGTTGTCAAGACCGTATTCGGCCCCACAGGTAGCGGTAACAGTTTGGTAGGAAATGCTGTGAGCGGGGTCATGCAGTATTACTTTGACCAGTTTCTGAGTTGGCTTGGGGAGATCTTCTACGATCTGGCGGCTATTTACATCAAACTGATCAGCACGTTCTTTCTAATCGTACTCGCACTCACCGGCCCGATCACCTTTGGCCTGGCCACCTTCGAATGGTTTTACTCCGGTCTAGCGGCCTGGTTCTCGCGCCTGATCCATATACTGCTGTACATTCCGCTGGTCAATATTCTGGGTTCGATTCTGGAGACAATCCATATCTCCATGCTGAATCAGGATCTGGCCGTTTTCGATGAGCAGCTGCTATCGGGAAATACCGGCATGGGTTCGTCCGATTGGGGCTTAATCATTTTCTATTTCATTGGCGCTGGAGCGTACCTGTCAATACCCAAAGTAGCCTCTTACATCATTGAATCTACCGGGGTAGGCGATGCAATCAGTTCAGCCACCCAACCAACGGCAATGGTAGCCGGGGCCAGCACAGGCCAGGCAGCCGGGGCTGGAGCAGCCTCACTAAGTCGAACCGTTGCCAGTGCTTTCTCATCGTCAAAATCGCAGCCGACCTCAAACAGCATCTAACATGAACGGACAATTTCGTTACCTGACCAATTTAGAAACATCCTTCAAAATGGTGCGCTGGATGGCCATCATTGCAGTAGTTGGAAGCCTCTCGTTCGCGCTGGGTGTAGCCTACTGGGCTTTCGCCGAGGTGTCGGCCAGCCGCCAAAAAGTGTACGTACTCGACAATGGAAAGTCCGTTATGGTAGCCCTCGCTCAGGAGCAGAATATCAACCGGCCAGCTGAAGCAAAAGACCACATCAAGACATTTCATCGACTCTTTTTCACGCTTGAGCCCGACGAGAAACAGGTAGAAGGTAATATCCGAGAGGCTACGTACCTGGGCGATCGCTCAGTCGTCAGGTTATATCAGGACCTGCAGGAAGCGGGATATTATGGACAGTTGATTCAGGGTAACGTACACCAGAAGGTAGAGATTGATAAAGTCGAGGTCAATTTCAGTCAATCGCCCTATCGTGTAGTGACCAGCGGACGGCAGCTGCTGATCCGGGCGAACAATATCACCATCCGAAAATTAGTGACGGAGTGCTACCTCATTGATGTGGCCAGGACGGACAATAATCCGCATGGCTTCATGATTGAGCGGTTCAAGGTGGTCCAGAATCAGGACATTGAAACGGTTCAGCGATCCAACCAGACTACAAATCTATGAACAGGCCACATCACGCGTATTGGCGGTTAGGACGCAGAAACATTGTCCGAAGACTAAGAGGGTGGGAAAGTCGACCTGTATCTCAGCGAAAATGGCACGTGCTGGCCGCTTTTTTTACCCTTTTGCTACTGGGTGGGTGGTCAGTGAGTATGAATCTTTCGCAAGAGCCGCCTGTCCTGCCTTACTCTTTCTCCAAGGGTCAACCATCAAATCCGAATGTATCTAATCATTCAGAAACCCAACGTGAAACTCATGAACCTTACCGATCCGACTCAACCAGAAAATCACATCGATAATCCTTTACCTGAGGATACGCCTGATGCGACAGAAGCACCAACGGCTCGCAAATCGTTTCAGGACGTTTTAAAAGACAAACGGTTTTGGATGACAGCACCCGTGTTGTTACTCGCGTTGGGCTCAACCGGGTACTTCCTAATTGTAGGGTCCGAGGGGAAACAAAAGCCCTTAATTAATAATGTGAACGCAACGATTCCTAACGCCCAAACCGACAGCGTACCTAAGTCTAAGTTGGAGTTACAGGCAGCGGAACAGCGACAAGGCTTAAACAGTCAGACTACCGTCAACGGTATGCAAACAGGTGTTGTAGCTGCACTGCCTGAAGCATTGCCCTCAACGGGTTTGCCGACTACCCTTGACCCCTACGTATACAAGCAAAAACGGATGCCCGATGCAATCGATCCGGAATTTGCCGCGATGGACTCGTTGTATAACCCTTCGCCCCCTTCACGGCAAAACAGGGTAGGAGGTAGGCCCCGTTCAACAAATCGGATTCGGCCGGTATCTACAGGCTACCCAGAAACAGGACTCCCAGAAGAATTTGACGAGGAGGCATTGCCCAGACGGGATATGCAGAAACAAGTAGAAGATAGACAGCGACTACTGGCATTATTGACAGAGTACAAGCGGGACAAAGAAGCCAAGGCGGCTATTGCCCGCGAAGGGGAGCGGCCGCGTAAGGCAGAATCAGGAGCTGTCGTCTCTACGTTGGGGGAAACCACCAATCGACGATTGAATGGTTTCTATGGGCTATACACACAGGACCAGAAAGGGGGTCAGGAATCAGCTTTAATGGAAGATCTGGGCACCATCCGGGCAGTCATTCATCAAGATCAGCAAATTACTGATGGAGGACGGGTACAGCTTCGCCTACTGGAGCCAGTGACTGTACGTGGTACTCTCATTCCGGCCAATACACTGGTTTTCGGTACTGGCAGTTTTGGAACGGAACGCGTGGGTATCACGCTGAGTAATCTTCAGTACGAAGGACACATATTTCCAATCAAACTCACAGTGCATGATATGGACGGTATGCCTGGCGTGTTCGTACCGAACGTACTGGCTGCCCAGGAAGGAAAGCAACTTCTGGGACAGACGATTAGCGGGGCTAACTACAATCTGAATGGTACCTCAGCCAGTAGTGCCAAAGCAGCCGCAACAATGGCCGGCATATCAGCTGCGCAGTCAGGCCTGTCTGGTGCTCGAAGCATTCTTCAACGAAAGATTGTCCAACAGAAGGCAACGCTGAAAGGAAACTATTATGTACTGCTCAAATGAGCTTAGCCAGTTAATTACTGAACAATATGAAACGACTTATTTTTTCTGTAAGCGCGCTCCTCATCCTATCGGGTCCGGGTATGGCGCAGCGTAAACCAACGTATAATAAGCGTACGTACGCAAAATTGATAAACAAACAGGACGTGCCAGCCCGGTCTCCCGTCCCTGATAACCTTGTGCTACTGGTTCAGCAAAAAACGGTTGGTAAGCCAGACAGCACGCTTCGAGCTGAACGTAAGTTTGCCGTGAACGTACCCGAGAATAAGCTGGTATCGGCATCAGGGGCTCAGCGCACTTCCCCAGAAGCCCTTATTCAACCCCAGCACATAATCCGCTCGTACTACGTCGATTTGGCGTACAACAAAACGGTATCAATCATTTTCCCAACGGCCGTGCGGTCGGTAGACCTGGGAAGCCGCAGCATCATGGCCGACAAAGCGGCTGATGTAGAAAACGTACTGAAAGTAAAAGCGTCGCAAATCGGCTTCAACGAAACTAACTTTTCGGTAATGACTACCGACGGCAAGTTCTACAGCTTCGTGGTCAACTACAATGAAACGCCAGCGGTCCTAGCTCTCAACCTGGCAGGGTCTGGAAATACAAAGCTGGGAAGCCAGGGCAGTCAGATTAACTTAAACGATCGCACCCAATCTGTAAATGGTCTCGATGGCCAGGAAGGAAACATTCAGTTCGCGGGCGTGAAAGCAACGCAGTCTGACATCGTTTATGCAAGTGATCGGATACTACACAATCGAAGTCGGGGTAAACGGGGAACCGAATCCAACAAGATGGAAGCACGTTTACGGGGCCTATATGTGAAAGATAACGTACTTTACTACCGGCTAGCCATCGAGAACGAATCGAATCTAAACTACGACATCGATTACGTGCGGTACTTCGTCGTTGATGGCAAAACGGCAAAACTGACCTCCCGGCAGGAAATTGAATTACGGCCAATCTATGTGCATAATGAAGCAATTACGACGGTGCGTGGGCATCAGAAGATAGAGCGCGTATATGCCTTTCAGCGGTTTACAATTCCGGGCAACAAGCAGTTACTGATTGTGATTGGTGAACAGAACGGTGGTCGTGAACTGGCGTTTCAGGTACAGAACAAGGACATCATGAAGGCCCGCCCATTATAAGCGCACTCTCTTTCAAACAGAAAAGCTCCGTCACAAGCGGAGCTTTCTGCATTTTCAGGATTCTTTACCGACGTTCTTGCTGGCGTAACCGACGGCTCATCTGATCAATATCATGTTGCAGCTTGTCAACACGCTGTCGTTGACGTTGCTGCACAAAGCCACGAATGAAGAAAAACAGGAAGAAAACTACGAATCCAATTACCATCGCTCACACTCCTTTCTACCCGTTGAACAGTTTTAAGTCTATTTAACCGAAAAGTATGATAAAATGTAATTGTTGTCAAGTGTTACCAGCGTCAGATTCTATTTAAAGAGTAGATCCTGCTCCCTGCTGTACGTGCTTTTACCTGATGTCTGGTATGTTCCGTTGATCGTAAGGGTTGGGTGAATTGGTTGTGATTTTATGAGTTGTGAATTTACGATAGACTTTTAAAATTATGTGGCCGGGCTTTCACCCGGCCACGTTCGTGTTAGGCCTCTACAGTATCCGGCTCGACTTCTTCAGTTACGTTATTTAACACATAATTGACCGCTTTCTGAGCCTGGCCCGATGCCCGGAAAATTAGCGTTTTGTCGCCTTTCAAAGCCAACAGCCAATTTTGCAGGTACGCGGCTGCATTGGTCAAAAGCCGGTGATCTGTCAGGTTAAGGCCGCAACTGCTGGCCAGATAACAGGCTCCAATTTCGGCTGTTAATTCTTCTTTGGCGTATAACTCCCCACCAAACCCGTCAGAATGAACCAACTCCTCCCGGTTCAAGCGGTCGCGGTGGCCAGTCGAGTGAATCAGTTCATGAAACAAAACGCAGTAATAAGCTTCCAGGCAATCGAAAGCAGTAGGGCGGGGCATATTGACAATATCGAGCAACGGGCTGTAATAGGCACGGGCGGGATCAACATGCACAATTTCGGGCGCATTTGAATAACCTGCATGTACGGCATCACAGGCATTGTAGCTATACACTTCGTCAAGGGCATCAGGTGTTTTCAACTCTGGCAAATCAATAGTTACCCCTTCGACGTCGGCTACATTGAAAACAAAATAGTGCTTAAGGAGCGGAACACCAACCTTTTTAGTTTTTGTCTCGCCTTTGCTGTTTGTTACCTCCTTTTCTTTCTCCAGCACACTCCAGAAAACGACAAGATTACCCCGCGCACCTTTGCGAATGTTACCTCCTAATTCTGTTGCCTGTTTGAATGTCAGAAAATACGGGCGTTCATAGCTAGCGCATCCCAAAAGGACACTATTGATACCCGTATAGGGGCGTTTGCTGATGTAATTTTGAGCCACCTCAACCTGCCCACCTTTCAGGATACCCCACCGTTTGCGCCATGGGATACGGCCTTTTTCAAGCTCGTCGACGATGAGATCAGTAACACGGGCGTATAGATCCACACTGCCCCGCTGTGCGGAAGCCTTTGCATTCTGCATTATAATCGCCCGAAGTAACACGTCGGTGCCGCGCAATAGGAACACTATAAAGATACGAAAACAGCGCCACCCCTACAAGATATATAGCTGCTATACAGAACTTTACACCTAACCCTTCGCCCCCTTTCGTCTTTAAGCTTTGTGTAAAAGAAGTGTATCTCCAGTGGCAAAAGTTGTGCGTGCTTTAGTGATAGCGTTCATCGTGAATGGAGGGCCACTCTTCAGTGGCTATCCGGGATGTAGAATTAGGTCATACGGCTCCGCAGTTGCAAGGAGTGGTATGACCCGTGAAACGCGTGTGCAGCCCGCAGAAAGTTAAAACGCCTGAGTCAGAGGCTTCCTGGCTCAGGCGTTTTTTGATGCCTATATTTTTTCGAGATACTCGACACTAACTTCTGCTTCGCGTTGCTCCTGGTCAATACTGACCGTAACATTGAAACGACTATAGCCGGTCACGATGCCGGTGGCTCCAGTACTGGTTAACCGCACTCGGTCACCAACGGCTGGTTTTGGTGGCAGTGGTTTGTAGAACCGTTTAAAATGTTTGCAGTAAGTCAAACCAAGTTGCCCGGCACGGTTGAACAAATAGCGCCAAGCTAGGCGGTACTCTTCACCGGCAAATTTCCAGTAGTACCCCTTAACGAGGTCTTTGCCCGCTACGGTCAGTTGGTTGTCTTCAGTCATACCAGTAACTCGAATCCTGAATTCTTCCAGCGTTCTGGCGGGTGGGGTAGGAGCGGAGTAGGCTGACCCCTGAGAGTTTTGTGTGTTGACCATTGCTTTAGTTGCCCGACTCCGAAACGGACGACCGGTCAGGAGTCGGGCATTAAATGGTTTTAGTGATTATTCATGGTTGCTGTGTCAAAATAGCCCTGAATCATGTGGGCCAGATATAGGTCGATTGTTTCACTATCTATACCCGTGTACTGATTAACCTGCTCAATCCATGCTTTTCCGATCTGCGCATCAATCCGACAAGCGGCCAAACGAATCAGCTTTTCATTCCCTGCTACCAGGCATATCAGGTCAGCCGGGGTAATAGCAAAAACTGGGGCTATTCGGACCATGTGAAAGGCCACGTAAGTAGGGTCTGCCGTTAGTCGATTCCATAAATTTGCTTGTGATGTTTCCATAGGCTTGAGCGTTACTCTTTAAGGGTGAAGTTCTCATCAACATCATGCACGAGATCGGTAGGTACGTATGATAGTTCTAAACCCGTTATGCGCTCAATTGTAGAAATCAATTCCTGTGCCTTTACCTGCTCAATGACTATTTCGGTAAACTGCTGATGGTTGATAATGAAAAAGCTAACCTGATATCCGACTCCATTCTGATGGCCTTCCACCCGAATTGATGTAAACCGGGTGCCTTTCATTTTCCATTGCAACGCATTCTTGCGGTTATCTGGCTTCAACGTTGTTGCCTTCATTCGAGCGAAAGCAACCTGACCAATTTGATTATAAATTGCATGGACACATGGTTTCATCACCTGTCTCGGTTGGCAAATAGAATAGTTGCCGTTCATAGCTGGGAGCATTGGCCGCCAACTCGACGGGTTTGTTGATAAAGGAAAAACAAGGTGGCTTCGATGGCTTTACCAAACAGCCAATCCGCTTCGTCTGGGTCACATTGGTGAGCCGGGTTTTCAATGTCGGCGGCTTCTAGTCCCCGCCACATATCAGCATCAGCAAAAGGGTCAGAGAACACAAATCCCTGCTCCCGCGCCTGGGTAATCAGGTCGCGATTTAGGCGGTTGTCAATACCCCGCCTTATCGGGCAGGTCGCTACTGAATACATCATGGATTCGCCCGAAGTAACACGTCGGTGCCGCGCAATGGGAACACTATAAAAATACCCCTTATTAGGCGGTATGGCAAGGTTTCAGGAAGATACAGTCGAAGCCTTTGCCCCCTTTCGTCAACTGCTATGCGTGTTATAATTACCTCCACTAGTGCTACCTAAGAGCGACCCATGAATTAAAGCATTATAGATGTCGGTTCCTTGTGTAAAATCAATGTAATGGTGTTAGCCTGCTAGCCCTAATTGGAGGACAAATCTTAGTCTTCAAGAAAATTGCTCTCAATCACCAAATTGGTTGGAGTACTCATTATCTCCATATTATGAGTACACAAAGTTGACTCATAAGTATCAAGAAAATCCTGAATATGTTGTGTTATATTGCTTATTTTTACTAAAATAATGCTTTTACAGCTAGTAAAGGGTGTTTTTAATTTATCAGCATCAAGTTCATAATGGATTAGTGCCATAAATAGAAAACAGCTGATTCGCCGACATTATCATCAATTTGAAGTTGGATAAGAAGACTTATCAGGGATTGGTACAGGCAAGTATGGCCCAGTAAAAATCGAGTATCTGTTTAAAAGCTTGTACCGTTAAAATCCTTCAAGATGCTTAAACCTACTTTTATCTTGCTTTTAGACTTATGCCGTACAATATCAATTAAATAAGTTTGATACTATTGAAAATCAGTTCTTTTGATAAAGCAAGACAAAAGTAGGTTTAAGTACTTTTGTCTTGCGAAACCCCGTTTTAATAACTGACCAGTGCTCGCTTTTAATCAGAGTCAGCTCGTTCAACTGCAAATTGTAGCCAATCTTTAATCATTTTATCAGATTCAGTACAGGATACAGTAACATAACACTGGCTGTGTATGAAAATCTACTTTTGTCTTGCTTTATGCTACAGACTACTTAAAAACTATGAAGTATCGGTAGTAATTGCTTGCTTTGCCACAGATTACCAAGGGGCTCTTCTGGCCGTGTTGTGTTATCTAAGTGGTCGTCATCTGTCACGACTATCTTGATATTACCTTGTTTGAAACGATGATAAAATCAGAATAGTGGTTAATGAAGCCATTGATCGATAAGCTACGGCCTTTTTCCAGATCATAGGTTCAGTAGACAACACGTTCCAGATTGGTGATGGCATCGACCACTTTCTTCTCGAACGAATTGATCTTCACCTTCCGATGCTGGCCTTGGTCATCTTAGGTAATTTAGATTATATAATTGAAATACTAATTCGAGTACCCATTTCAGAAATAAATGTTGCAATTAATGCAATTTTAGATTGGTTAAACTCAGATACAGTTAGTACTGACTTGTATTACAAGATGCAGTTGCCAATAACTGAAACTACTAAATAAAAACCTGCAAATTTTTTATACTATATTTAACAAAGGATCTACTTGGGATGGCGACCATCCAGCAAATGATAAAGCTCATTGAACAAATCTAATTGAGCTTTATCATTTGCTGGATTTAACAAGCCAAAGGCTTCCTGAATCTCCAACTCGGGTCGGGGCCGAGCGTAGAGCCATTTGGGCCCAGATGTACTCTTAAGTAAAAATCGGTTCAGATAATTTTCAATCTCTTTGTTTTGCTGTGGATGTACCCGGTTTATTTCCGCTACATTAACGAAAATAACGTTTTGTTTGGATTGGGTGATATTACCAACCCGATCTCGGATATGGTGAAGCAAATGCTCTGAGGCATTGTCATACTCACCGGTTGGTAACAGGTGTTTGTAGCTAATGTATAAGTAAGCATAACCCCGTTGGTAGGTTGAAACTGCCAATTCATATTGGGCTGATTGTTGTTGAACCTGTTGCCAGGCTTCTATTTCCTGTTGGGCATCATATATTTTCCGACGAGATTCAGCTTGGGCAAGTGGCAGTAAGTGATCTATTTTGTTCTGGAGTTGATTAATCGATAATGACAAGCCATTGATATAGTCATTAATGTGTCCGTGGCGTTCTTCTTCAGTAAGGTCATGAGGTTTTTTGAGCCAATATTTATGCTTACTGAAGAAACTCATGCGTACAGCTGGTCGCCCATAGTTTATCAGCTTCACAGTTTTACATCCAAAATCCCGCCAGGTAGCAAACTCGGCCATATATCTACTATCGACAAAATGAATATCACCACACTCCTGCCAGTTACCCTCTATATCCCATTCATCCCGATTGGGTCTTAGCTTTGGAACTTTAGTAATTTGCTCTGATAAGCCTGATAATAAGAACTGGTATTCCTTATTAGTAAATTTCGTCTTTTTCTTCATAGCGAGTGAATGGTCTTTTAGTGAAAAGATACTAGGCGTTTTATTTTACTCTGAGAGTAAAACCAATTTTTAGAAAAGTCTCTTTTACTTTTTGATTTAAAAATTTGATCCTCGAATCATGGGTAGACCTTATAACCTCAGCACCTTTTTTGATCAATTACAACTTGTCTCTTTTTTTTAATTGTTCTGAAATTGAAAACTTGATTATTTGATACTTGTAGGCCGTTTTCTGTACATATAGCTTCTTATTAGACAGTTAGTTATAATGATATTAATTAGCATAAAGCAAGACAGAGGTAGGTTTAGGCAATAATAAGGTAGGTTTAGACAAGATAAAAGTAGGTTTAAGCAAGATGGAAGTAGGTTTAGGCAAGATAAAAGTATCCACAATCGACCTTTAAAGCAAGATAGAAGTAGGTTTAAGCAAGATAAAAGTAGGTTTAAAGCAAGAAGAGTATACGGTTATGATGCTTGAAACATAAATATCAGTTATTTATATATTTTTCATTTTTAATGATCGATAGCAATATATTAAATATATTATTCGTTAGATTTTGATGAGTATAATGCTAAAATTTAATAGGCATAAAATCACTCATTTTCAGGGATATAACTATATAAAGCAATACAAAAGTAGGTTTATGTGGCACTGTAAAGCAAGATGCGAGCTTTCTATATTGCTTTGATACCGATTATTCATATTTTTGAGCTAGACTTGCTAAGGAATAACATGGGAGAACTCGTCCACATTCAAGAGCCACTCCGGCTATTATTGTCTCGAAACAATTTCGACCTGCTAGAAAGGCGAGTTTACTGGTTGATACTTAAACATATTAAGCAACTCCAGATTTTAAGGCCCGCTGAAGTCGAAACCCTTCCAAGTGAATTTCCGGCATTTAAGATTCCTATTACTGATTTACAGCTGCCTAACTCATCGTCCGAAGTAAATTATTCGACCTATAAACGGGTCGCCCAGCGACTTACTTCCCGGCAGTTGTACCTTGATTCGCCTGCTCAGCATGAGTTTACGTCGGTGGTCGTTTTTCCAATGGCTCGTTATAGCAGGGGTGTATTGACGGTTGAGGTTAATAAGCACTTGGTGCCTTATATGATCGACTTGAGCAAGGGGTATACCAAGCTCCAACTTCAGGCAGCATTGTCCCTTAATAGTCAATACGCACAGAATCTATATACCAGGCTTTGTAAGTTCCTCGATACAGGTATTTGGCGGGTTAGCGTTACGGATCTGAAAGACATTCTCGACGCCCAACAATACGTTCGCTGGTCCAACTTCAAGCAGACCGTACTGGCTCGGGCGATGGAAGAAATCAACCAGAAGACGGATATCGAAGTTTTCGTCACCGAAAAGAGAGAAGGCCGCTTTATCACCACGCTCATTTTTACAATAAAGAGGCAGTCCCGAAAAGACAACAAAGCGTTTGATGCTTTCAATGAGGAAATGGACATGGTGTATGCTCAACCAACTGAAGAACTTCAGAGTAAAGCCACTCAAATATTAATACAGAACTATCGATTCACGAGTGCCCAAATGCGAGAAATCGTTAGTAATGAAACCCTGCTGCAAGAATTTATTCGGCTTGATGTGTTAATTCAAAAAGGGTTTATTGATGTAAAGACGAACCCAACCAGATACATTGCCGGCATCTTATTCAAAAAACCGAAAGTTGCGGCCACCAAGTGAAGTAAGTGAATTTTTAGTACTCAACGATTATGATACGATTAACGGTACTAGGAGCCTGCAAGCTGCTGTGTTTGGTTCTGCTAGCTGGTTGTTCAAAAGAGGATGCTGGGCCAGCCATTAACGCGGCACAAGTAGTCGGAAGTTGGCAAATCACCAAGATTACAGCCGATCCTGCGGTTACCTCTCCCACCTATGGGACTACCACAGATGTTCTCCAGCTATATCAGCAAAATATTGGTAAAGATTGTGTCGGCCCAACCCGTTATGAATTCGCGGCCGACGGAGCCTTACACCTAACAACCTCGACTGATTGCCAGAATAAGTTAAACAGCCTTTTTGGATTTACCGCGGCCAATTGGCATACAACCGGTAGGCAACTTCGCGTAGAGGGTAATTATGATGCGTTGTCCTACACTGTGTCGGAACAAAGTCCGCAGACTATGGTGTGGCAACGAACAGAGTACAATTCTCCTTATGACGGGAAAACACATTTGTACACGATCACACTGTCGAAACGGTAAGTTAGGTGTCCAAGAATCCTTTGTACAGAGATCCTTTGTTTCACCGTCTTGTAAATACTAGTTTGCGAGAATTGGTGAAAGAAAAAAATATAGTACCTTGATGGCTCAATTGATTAAAATGGCAGGACTTCAACTGAGTACACCCAATAATACCCAAGAGATCGGACAAGCGCTAAATCGCTATTCGGTCAGCCAACTTATTGCTTACTTTGCAAAAGATTTGCCCCCAGCCAGTAATTACCCAAGGCACGCGAAAGCCTACGTTATATACTGTCTGAAAAATAGCTTCTCCATCGATGGCTTCAGCTATTCCCGCTATACAGCAGAGCTCCCGCCAAATCGAGTTTCGCCCATCCGCCGATTCCTGTTGTTTTACCAAAAGATGGGAAGCCCTCTGATCCTGCCTGACCCCAAACGAGTGTCGATCTCACCGGCAGCTAACGACTTAATTCTTCGCTTTATTCGGGATGCCAAAAATCTTCGGGGCGATCAGTCAAAGGATACCTATACAAAAGCCCTGAATGCCTTCTTTTTATTTATGGATAGCCAGGTGCAGGCAGGACAGTCTGCCTCCCTGAGTGGCCGAACAGTCAGCGATTTCGTCGACCAACTGAAAGCGAATGCTTACTCGGCCTTTACGATCAATCTGTACCTATCAGCCATCAAGCAACTCTCGGCTTGGTGCGTTCGTAAGCGGGCTGAATTGACCTTAGATGACACGCAGCTCAATGCCCTGCGTGATATTGATGCTGTTCGAGGCTTGGCGATTGAGCGAACTTTTTACAAAGACAGCCTGGATAGTGATGAGCGTGATCAGTTACTTACAGGCATTGAGTCAGCACGAGATGGCGCGATTCTAGCCTTACTGAGCCTGGAAGGGCTCCGCACAGTCGAAGTGACCCGGCTAAGGCTGGGCGATATTGATTTTGACCGACGCCAGTTGAAAGTCCTGGGTAAAGGGAGGTATACTAAAAAGGCCATTAAACTCTTCGGGTCTTGCAGCGTGTTTTTACAGGCATATCTGGAAGAAAAAGGGCAGTGGCCTATTGCCGCGAGCCAGCACGCCAGGTTTGTTTTTGAGGACTTAAAAACTTATCAGATTCGGTATATTGTTGATAAGTATTTACGGCAACTGGGCTTAAAACGGGAAGGCATGTCCGCCCACAGTTTACGCCATACGGTAGGCCAATTATTGCTGGAAAACGGGGTGAGCTTAGAACATGTTCAGCAGCATCTTCGCCATGAAACAATTGAAACCACTCAATTTTATACGAAGAAACAGACGATGAAGTCTTATTTACAGCAGATGCCTGACTGATCAGTTTAGTTGCCTATCGACTGCTAAGAAACCTAACACTCAATCAAAGAAGCGCTTTACTGAACGATTTTAATTTGATAAATTTTCGGTATAAACAATTGGTTTATAATATACTTTTCGTTCAAATAAAGTTTAGGAGATAACCTTTATTTGAACGAAAAGTATGTGACCCGTCCTGATTTTTGTTGACCGTTTGTCAGATCCTGAAAATAAACGGTCCGCCGTGGCGGTTGTCAGTTTTTAGGTCAAAAAATATCCGTTGATCTCAATTCTGATAGAAGGCTGTCAAAGTAGTTGAAACGGATTAACCTACCCAAATTAGCTTTGGTCCCGAGCTACCTTTGATCGTTTATATACCTTCGGGTTCCATTGCTTTTTCAGCTGGTACTCGCTTTGATGAGCCATCACAACTACAGCCGCTACGGCGGACCGTTCATGTGGGGACGCAGATGATGATTAATTGTAAATACTTTTTCAACCGCTTTTTCGCCCTCCTCAAAAGTAACCAACACTCGATTTAGGTGGAAATTCGTCTTTAGAACCCCCATTGATCATTTCAGCGATTACGTTTTCGTAGGGATTCCCCTGCTGAGTCATACTGATTCAGACTTGGCCTACTAGCTAAACCATCCTTTATTATTTCTGACAAGTCGCCAACTTTCGACCATGGATACATATAGCTACCACTTAACCGACATCCAGTTGATCAACAGTGTACTTTCCGTAACAATGCCCAGAACTACGGAGATAGGGTATGAGATAGCCTTTTTTTAGGTAGGATTTCAGCTAGGCCCATTTATTTTTATAACTTTTTCCATTAAAATTGTAAATAACATAGTAGTTAGTGTAATTTTTTTTTAACTTTATCATACTTATTGGAAACGACTGCTATGGGTAACCCGTTTAGAGTTTCAGACGATAATGTCATTAATACATTGTATCGCCTGTTACAAACCTTGAATGCAAAGGTAACTCGGAAGACGCTGCGGGAAAAAATACTACAACACCCCGATTTTCCCAGTCTACTTAGTATGAGTGAAGTCCTATCAAGTTGGAACATTGACAATGCTGCACTTCAGCTACATACAGTTGAGCAACTCCGTGAAATTCCTTTGCCGTTTGTCACCCAGCTTAAGAATAAAGGTGGATGGTACATTCTAGTGAATCAAATTCATGATGAATACATACAATACACGGATAGTGAGCAGGGAGACATAACTCTGTTAATAAGCGATTTTGAAGAAAAGTGGACTGGTATAGTACTTTTAGCAGAAACCGATGAGCAATCTGGCGAGGTTGATTATAACATAAAACGTCAGAAGGAACGTCTAAGTAGTTTGCGTGAACCGTTTTTGTTGGTAGGGATACTACTTGTCTTATTCGCCATCTTAATAATTGGGAGAAGTAGCTACTCAGCTTCTGATTGGTTGCTTCTTTTTACAAAAATTTCTGGTTTATTCTTAACCGGTCTGTTGACAGCGAAAGAATTAGGTAGTAAAAATGACTTGACAGACCGAATATGTCGTATAAATGCTAAAACTAGCTGTGAGAATGTACTAAACTCACCAGCCGCAAAGCTTTGGGGGTGGCTAAGCTGGTCTGATTTAGGTTTACTTTACTTCGCAGGTGGTTTGTTTACGTTGGCCTTCATAGATAGTCAGCCAACTATACGGCCTCTATTAAATGGTATTGCTTTGATAGCTATGCCCTATATCATTTTCTCTATTTATTATCAAGCTTACTATGTACGACAATGGTGCGTATTATGCCTATGTGTACAGGTAGTTTTTGCTATTGAAGGATTATTAGCTTTATATCAAGTAAGTAACTTACCTAATGTTGTTCAGCCATATTGTGTGCTTCTAATTAGCTTTCTTTTGCCAACTCTTGCATGGGTAACTATTAAGCCTTTACTGAAAAAGCAATTCCAGAGCCGTCGAATGTATGAAGAACTAGTGGCCTTAAAACGGAATCCAGCGATATTCAGAACCTTATTAATTCAACAACAGAAAGCACCACCAATACCTGTCAATCTTCACCCTATTAAACTTGGAAGTTCTGATGCCGAGACCAAGATTACAGTTGTGATTAATCCATACTGCGGCTCATGTTCCAAGGTACATAAGGAATTAGAACAACTGGTACTTCACAATCAAAATGTTGGAGTGACTTTCATTTTTTCTAGTGATAGTGAGTTTAATCCAGCCGCTCAGGTTGCAATGCATTTGTTAGCCTTGGTCAAACAAGGGAGTGTAGCTATTGATGCGCTTACAGATTGGTATAATCAAAAAGACAAAGATTATAACGCTTGGGTTAAACGCTTTCCCGTTGAGGAACATCAATCAGAGCAAACCGTTACATGGCAAGCACATAGACAGTGGTGCCATGATGCTAGTATAATGGCAACACCGACCATTTATATTAACAACTATAAAATTCCAGAAATGTATGAGATAGAAAATTTACAGTGGATGCTAAGCAGGACTGAATCCGATAATGTACTCGAAGTAAACACATGAAAACGGCACTTTTTATTATGCTTCCAGTTCCAAGCCATTATAATGCCTGTTTTGGCTTTGCTGATCAATTGCGGAAGCAAGGATACCGAGTAGTGTTTTCAGGCACAGAAGATCTACGAAAACATGTGGAAGTACAGGGTTTTGAGTTTGCCGTAATGTGGTGTTTGGAAGAATATTTAGTTAATAACTGGCGAACAGCATTAGGTTTCTTTTTGAAAAGTGTAATTAATAAAAAACTCCTGTTGCTTCGTTACCGAGAATTTCTTCAAGCAATATATGAGGTCCGTGAACTTTGCCGTTTTTTTAACCCTAATGAGATTTTTATTGATCAGCATTTGAATCATTATTTCTATTTACTTCATGACGATTATAAAAGAATTACATTAATCAATACAAAACTGCCAACCCGCCGTGAAGAAGGAATACCTCCTTTGTCTTATAGCAAGCCTTTTAAAAATAATTTTATTTATAGCCTATTTGCAAGAGTATTATGGTCGATTTTTTTATTCAAGCGTAAAGCGTTTCTACTGCTAAAAAAGATTGTTTTTTGGGGGGCAGATGATCAGTTTTTCTTAAAACGATTTGCTATAAGACATGGTATTGATACTAGACTATTTCGTCGGCAGGACAATGCCCTCTACGAAAGTATAAAATGTGTATCAATTGTTCATGTACGGCCTCAGTTTTTAGAATATGATTGGTATAAACCAGATAAATATGAAAAATTCATCTACTACCCTTACAAAAACCGAAATGCAACCTCAATAAAATCTACCGAAATCTGGCCTATTATTCGGGCTTTACAGGAAGATAAAAGTATAAAGAAACCGTATTTAATCTATGCATCTTTAGGGACATTAAGTGGATTAAACAAGGCCGTTGCACTATCTTTTTTGCATAAACTGATTACTGCTGTTGAAAAAATAGCAAATACATACCTCATTCTATCAGCCGGTGAAATGTATCCAAATGTAATTGATCGGCACAATAACAAAATATCTGTCCAGCGTTATGTACCTCAAACCGAGTTATTACCCTATTGTGATATGATGGTAACTCACGCTGGAATGAATTCAATATGTGAATGTTTAACAGCTGGAATACCAATGTTGGCTTATCCATTAAATATTCAAAGCGACCAAGCAGGCAATGCTGCTCGAATAGTAGTAAAAGGATGGGGATTGAGGGGGAATTTACGAAAAGATACAGAGCAAATATTAAGAAAGAAAATAGTCACCTTATTGAATAATCCGACTTATCGCCACAATATTAGTCAGATTAATTTGAGACCAGTCACGGATTGGTATCCAACAGCGGATTTAGTCAAATCACAATAAATCAATTATTCACTTAAACCAGTTTTTCAATCATGAAAAAGAAATTGTTGGACTTTGCTTCAAATTTGCTTTCAAAGCAGCAGATGAAAGAAATTAAAGGCGGTGGTAGTTACAGATGTAATTGTGGTGATCCTTACCCATCAGGACCAGGCGACTGCATCACAGCTTTTGACAAGTATTCGGTATGGTGCCCCTGTGGGTCGACACCAGTCAATTGTTAATTTGCTTAAAAACTGATATCAGTCAATTGGAGATATTACATTGATAGTATCTTCGATTGACTGATTTTTTACTATCAGCATTGAAGGAGTAGTAATGTTTTTAAATTAACAGTTTATTTTTTCATTAACATTTTAGAAAGTCTCAAAATGTTTAATAGGTTTTTTGCCCCAAAAAAAACGTATAGTGATAATAAAAACGGACTTGTTACTGTCATTCTAACTGTATGGAAAAGGCACCACTTAGAAGAGCAAATTGAAGCTATTATCAATCAAACGGAACAGCCGTATCAGGTATGGGTATATCAATGTGGGGACCATGTTAATATAAACAAAATAAAAAAAAAGTTCAATAATATTCAATATATAAATTCCTCAGTCGATTTAAAATACTTTGGTAGGTTTTCTTTAGCTTTACATGTAAAGTCTGAGTATGTATGGATACTTGACGATGATGTTATTCCATCAACAAACTGGCTGGAAGATTGTAGAAAGATGTGCGAAAACAGAAATTCTATTATTTCAAGTGCAGGTCGAATTATTTCTTATCAAAAGAATGAAGACGGTTTACAAATAACTGACTTGCGAAGATTTTTAGTGGGTGATGGATGTACCGAGAAACATTACAATTTTAATGAAAATGATACGGAAGCAGATTTTGGATGTAATAACTGGCTCTTCAAAACTGAATGGATATATTTATTCTGGAAAATTAAACCGTACACGTTAGAAAATGCAGAGGATATTCATTTATCTGCAACGTGCAAAATATTAGCTAATATACCGACAATTATACCTGCGCAGAGTGAATTTACATCGTGTGGTAATTTAAAAAAATATTACGGCCATGATGAAGTTGCTTCTTGGAAGAAGATAAACTTTCAAAAAGCAAGAATAGAGGCTATAAATTACCTGATAAATGAACACGGTTGGGAAATACTGCAAAAAAATATACAACCTTCTAAGCAATGAGTTTTCCACACTTCACACAGCTTGACCAGATGGACTGTGGGCCAACCTGCCTGCGCATGGTAGCGAAGCACTATGGACGATTTTTCACTGCACAGTCGTTACGGGAGAAATCGCAGATCGGAAAGGAAGGTGTTTCCATGCTTGGTATTTCGGAAGCCGCCGAAGCTATTGGATTTAGGACAATGGGCGTGAAGATTTCCTTTGATAAATTAGCTGCCGAAGCTCCGTTACCTTGCATTATCCATTGGGACCAAAATCACTTTGTGGTAGTTTATGACATCAAAGGAACGGGTAATAGCTGGATGAATCGCACTATAGGAGGAAAGTCACCCTTAGATAGTGGTCTTCATAATTCCCTTCAGCCGCAACCGTTTATTAATGAGTTTCAGGTTGACAAAGAAAAAATCATCTTTCCGTCGGGCGGCTGGCCAGCAGAAACACCACCGGCGGAGCGTAAGCAGCGTCAACAACGGCAGAGTACAGTTTTTATAGCTGATCCGGGCAAAGGGCTAGTATCGTATTTGGCAGAGGAGTTTTGCCAGCACTGGCTGTCAGACCAAAAAGAAGGGACCCAAGAGGGGGTTGTGTTGCTGCTGGAGCCAACCCCGGCTTTTTTTGAGCAGCAAGATGAAACGGTTACCTCCTATAATTTTGAGCAGGTACTGGCCTATTTGTGGCAGTACAAACTGTTATTGATGCAATTGGCTTTAGGATTGATCGTTGGAAGCGGGCTTCAACTGCTGTTTCCGTTCCTAACGCAGTCGGTAGTGGATATCGGAGTCAATACTGACAATATCCCCTTTTTATACATGGTGTTGGGGGCGCAACTAATGTTGATGGCCGGGCGACTGTCGGTGGAGTTTATTCGTAGCTGGATTCTCTTGCATATCAGCACAAGGGTCAACCTAAACATCCTGTCCGATTTTCTAATAAAGTTAATGAAACTACCTGTGTCGTTTTTCGACAGCAAGCAGTTCGGCGACATCATGCAACGCATTGGTGATCATCACCGTATCGAGAGTTTTTTAACTGGCCAAACAATGTCGGTGCTGTTTTCGCTGTTTAACTTACTCGTTTTTGGGGCGGTGCTAGCCATATATGATTTGAGCATCTTCCTTATTTTCATAGGGTCGAGTGTGCTCTACATCGGCTGGGTAATACTGTTTCTGCGCCAACGCCGGAAACTAGATTACAAGCGGTTCGATGTAGCGTCCAAAAATCAAAGCAGCTTAGTCCAGCTCATTCAGGGTATGCAGGAAATAAAGCTGGCTGGTGCTGAGCGGCCCATGCGGTGGGCATGGGAGCGACTCCAGGCACGGCTGTTCAAGCTTCAAATGCGCGGGCTGGCCCTGAGCCAATACCAGCAGGCGGGGGCGTTTGGTATTAACGAGGGCAAAAACATCTTTATCACCTTTTTGGCAGCACGGGCCGTTATCGAGGGGCAACTTACGCTGGGCGCAATGCTAGCCATGCAGCAAATCGTGGGTCAACTCAATGGCCCCATCGAGCAGTTGATAGGCTTTGTGCAGAGTTTGCAGGATGCCAAAATCAGTCTGGAGCGACTTAACGAAATTCATACGTTGGTCGATGAAGAACCGGTAGACGCTCAGTTGGCTACTACAATACCCAAAGCGAGTGGGCTTCATCTTAAAAATATAAGCTTCCAGTACCCTGGTGCGGGCAATGAGCCGGTGCTAGAGAACATCGACCTGTCTATTCTGCCGAAAAAAACCACCGCCATCGTTGGCATGAGCGGCAGCGGCAAAACCACTTTGCTCAAACTTCTGCTCCGCTTCTACAAACCCAACAAAGGAGAAATCAGGTTAGGAGAAATGGGATTACACAACATAAGCCACTCCCATTGGCGCAGCCAATGCGGGGTGGTTATGCAGGATGGATTTATTTTCTCTGACACCATAGCCCGCAACATTGCCGTAGGAGTAGAGCGCATTGACGCAGAACGACTGGAGCAGGCTGTTCACATGGCTAATTTACAGACATTTATCGACTCACTACCGTCGGGATTGCATACCAAAATAGGAACAGAAGGTAATGGTATTAGTCAGGGGCAACAGCAGCGGATTCTTATTGCAAGGGCCGTCTACAAAGATCCGCAGTACATATTTTTCGATGAAGCTACCAACTCGCTGGATGCCAACAACGAAGCGGTCATTATTCAGAATCTGAACGATTTTTTTCATAGTAGAACAGTAGTGATAGTCGCCCACCGGCTCAGCACTGTTATCCACGCCGATCAGATTGTAGTTTTAGACAAAGGTCGCATCAGCGAAATAGGTACCCATGCTTCATTGATTGCCAAGCGGGGGGGATACTGGCAGTTAGTGAAGAACCAATTGGAATTAAGCCTATGAATACATTTTCCGAACTACGCGCCGAGGAGGTGCAGGAAATGCTAGCTCGGCCTCCCAGGTGGCTGTTACGCTGGGGTATTACAGTGGCCTTTCTGGTCATTGCGCTGGTGTTTGTCGGAGCGTGGTTCATTCACTACCCCGATTTAGTGCGGGCTTCGTTTAAACTCACCTCGGCCAGTGTACCTAAAGCTGTATTGGCCCGCTCAGATGGGAAGGTGGTGCGGCTGTTAGTACAGGATGGGCAAACAGTAAAAACCGGGTCTTCACTTGCTTATTTAGAAAGCACCGCCCGGCACGATGAAATAATTCGGCTGTCTCACCAGCTTGCTAACGCTTGGAACATCGCTAGGCAGGGAAATCTGGAAGGGCTTGATAAACTGGACCTATCGCACTACAACCATCTAGGTGAATTGCAGAACGCCTACCAGACCTTCGAGCAGAATCATATTCAACTTCGTGCTTATTTAGCCAATGGTTTTTTTAGTCAGAAAAAGGCCATCCTCCGGCAAGAAATTAAAGACTTGCAAGCCTTAACCAATAATCTACGTCAACAGCAAAAAATTCAAGAACGAGACCAAGCACTGGCCGAAGAAGACTACGCCACTCAAAAGCAGTTAGCTGATCAAAAATCATTAACCCCACTCGAACTCAAGCGCGAAGAAAGTAAACTCATAGGCCGACGGTTTCCTTATCAGCAAACGGCATTAGCCCTTATTAGCAATTTGACCGCTCAGCGCGTTAAAGAGAAGGAAATGCTGGAACTCGATAGGCAGGTTACCGAAGAGCGCGATAAGTTTTTACTAAGTTTGAGTACATTTCAAAGCGCTGTGGATGGATGGAAATTAAGATATATACTCACGGCTCCTGTTAGTGGTAGAGTGATGATGGTGGGTTCATTGCAGGAAAACCAGTCGGTGGTTGATAATCAGGAAGTATTTTATGTAGCCCCCCCCAGTACCGATTACTTCGGTGAGTTGCGCATACCACAACAAAACGCGGGTAAAGTGCAAGTAGGACAGACTGTATTGGTAAAGTTTACGGGCTATCCTTATCAGGAGTTTGGTGCCCTTCGGGGACGCATTACGTACATTGCCGACATTCCTCTTAGAGACAGCGTTTTTCTAGCTCGCGTTCAACTACCCTCTGACCTGAAAACGACGTATAATCGGACATTAGCTTACAAAACTGGCATGACAGCATCAGCTGACATTCTCAACAATGATAGTCGTCTGCTCGAAAAGCTATTTTATCAATTTCGCCACGTGTTTAACGGAATGTAAAAATCAGGTAATTCGTCGGTATATTAAACTTAGTATAAAAGCTCCATTTTGCTTTTGTTAACGCAACTATTTATTAAGCTTTTGGTTCGCTACAGCCGTTTAAAGTAAAGTGGTATGTCCAGTCGGCGAGCTGAGTGCAGGACAGAAGCTATGGAGCAAAAAAAACTTCCTCTTCATTTCTAATACCATATTGTCCAGTCCTGGTTTGAATTAGAGGTTTTTCAAAACAGTAGATAGGCAGGAGGAGAGTATTCGAAAACAATCTGTTATACTGAATGTAAAACAGATTGTTTTTTAGGTCCTAGTTTCGGACCGCTCGATCCTTTTTGTGAACAATTTCAGGCTTAAAATCATATCAGTCCTATTTGACCGACGCGCCCTCATAAAGCGTTTAGTGTACTACTTTCGGTTTGGCATTTCAACCCAATAATTCTGTAACTTCAACTTCTACAACCTGCTTGCTGAATCGAAAATAGATTTCTCATATTCACGTCTATAACGTGAGATAGATACTATTGCATCATGAAGTTAGGTTACGCTCGAGTCTCAACACAAGATCAAAACTTGGCACTTCAATTAGATGCCTTGAAAGCCGCTGGCTGCTCGAAAATCTTTCAGGAGAAAGTCAGTGGTTCTAAAACCGAACGACCTGAATTGAACAAGCTACTCGAAATCATACGAGAGGGAGACACGTTAATGATTTGGAAGCTGGACCGACTAGGTCGGTCCTTAAATCATTTGATAGAGATTGTCACTCAACTAGAAGATCAACATATTGGGTTAGTTAGTTTAAACGACCCCATAGATACTACAACGGCTCAAGGCCGCTTGGTTTTTCGCATTTTTGCCAGTCTAGCCGAGTTTGAGCGGGAGGTGATTCGCGAGCGGACTTTAGCAGGTTTAGCATCTGCCCGGCGACGGGGCCAACTCTTAGGCCGTCGTAAAGGGCTATCCAAAGCTGGCGAGCAGAAGGCCCGTATTGGCGAAAGTCTTTACAAAGAAGCCAAGTACTCGGTCGAACAAATTGCCCGCGAGTTACACATTTCTAAAACCACCTTATACAAGTATCTCCGTCTACGTGGGGTAGAAATTGGTACTTCAGCCCAAAATCAAACGGCTAACATATAGCAAAATGCAGATGTACTGAATTTTGTATTTGTTAATCGAAGATTTGCTAATCGTGCCGTCAACCCAGTTTAACCTTTATTAAACGAAGGTCTGTTAATCGTTATGTCAACCCGATTTAACATTTATTAAACGACCGTTTGTTAAATGTTAAATCCAGTATCTTTAGACCAAGAATCGTAATTTTTGTGCCGTGGAACATTGTTTCGGGCACAAATTGTCTAAATACAACTCAAATGATGCAGCGACCCTACGTAGGCTACTTTCGGGTGTCAACCCAGAAACAGGGACGAAGTGGCCTGGGCCTGGAAGCCCAACGCTCAACGGTCAATACCTATCTGGGAAGTAACGGAGTGCTGGTAGGTGAATTTACCGATGTTGAGTCAGGGAAGAAAAATGACCGGCCTCAATTACTGGCTGCCATCGCGTACTGTAAAGAGCAACGGGCAGTCCTATTAATTGCCAAGCTGGACCGGTTAACCCGGAACGTGGCCTTTATTTTTACATTGAGGGATTCGGGAATTGAATTCGTATGTGCCGATATGCCCGAAGCTAATACCCTGACTATCGGCGTCATGGCCACCATGGCACAGTATGAGCGGGAATTAATCGGTGAACGCACTCGTAAAGCACTGGCGGAGAAAAAAAGGCAGGGGGCTAAGTTAGGTACTCCTGCTAACTTGGATACAGCGGCTATTCTTAAAAGTCGGAAGATCCGCCAAGTAAATGCACGCCAGGACGAAAATAATCGACGGGCGGCTACGCTGGCCCGTTCGTTACGTCAGGCTGGTCAGAACTGGAGTCAAATTACCGAAACACTAAACAATAATGGATTTCGTACGCGCCGAGGAAAATCGTTTCATGTTGCCCAAGTACAGCGTGTTATTAAGCTTATGGAGTAATAAGTTCTTGGTTGTATTATTGAAGTAATAAACTTTGATTCCTCATTTGCTTAATTTACGAAATGAAATACAATTTAGCTGCACTAGAATGGCAACAATTTGAAGTTCTAGCTTTTCAGTGTTTACAATTTGATGTCTCTAAATCAGTTCAATACGTGCAAGGAGGAAGCGACAAAGGCCGTGATATCGTTTATGAGGGTATTACTAATTTTTTTGATGCTGATTCTAAATCTTATAAATATATATTTCAGGTTAAACATAAATCGAATATTGCCAATTTTGCTGCGCTTAAATCAGATTTGGCCAAAGAACTGGACAAAGTTTATATCAAAAATAAATTATTTTTTGATCGCTACTGCTTGGTAACCAATCTAGCTATTACTGCGAGTCAGCTTGACGAGTTACAGGTTATTTTTTCTGATTTTATTACTACACATTCATTGCCTAACACATTACGATTTAACTTATATAATTATCAACACATCGAGGCTTGTATAGATAATCATGATTCCTTAAAATGGAATTTCCCCAAAATTGTAAAACAAACTGATTTTAAACTGCTATTGGATGGGTTGTTTAAAAAACACGAAAAAAATATAACAACTGGGTGGATAGAAGTATTTAAAAAAAATCAAGAAAAATTTGTTTATACCAAGAAATTTAGTGACACTCTTGACTTGATTCAGCAGAAAAATATTGTACTCTTATCGGGCCCTCCAAAATCTGGAAAATCGTTTACTGCCGAAATGTTGGCATTATATATGTTCCTAGAAGAAGAATTTATTGTTTACAAATTAGACCGATTTGAAGATTTTGATAAGTATTTTGACTCGTCCCAAAAACAACTCTTTCTATTTGATGATGCTTTTGGTAAACATAATTTGGAATATACACGATCTGATGCTTTTGACAGAAAGATAGAATTTATATTAAATCTTTTAGGTAATAATCATAAGTGTGTTTTTACGAGCCGCGCCTACATATATAAAGCTTTAAAAGCACATGCTGATTTTAATTTTGAATCAATCCTTTCTGAAATCACAGTCGAAGTATCTAGCTTGTCAACAGGAGAAAAGGATAGCATTTTTAGACGCTACTTTACATTAAAATTCCCGACCCTTTCTACTCCCGAAGATGACTTCATTGAAAATTTAGTCAACCATACTAATTATGCTCCCGAAACGGTTCGCGCTTACTTTGAAAACGCGGATGATTTTGATAAAGCCGCATTAATACAACATTTGAACGCTCCAGATGCTTATCTGAAAACAGTATTTATCAATTTACTTCAGCCCAAGAAACTTGTCCTATTAGCTCTTCTATTCTCCACGACAGGCACAGATGCTTCAATCGCTTATGCATATCGTAACGTTCGTAGCGACGTGGGAGAAAAGGAATTAATAAATCTAAAAGAAGAACTTGAGATCATGGTAGGGAGTGTAATCAAAAAAAGTGGTCAACTTTATAATTTTTACCACCCTTCTATGTTTGATTTTTTTGTTAATTATCTAGGGAATGATCTTTCTCAATATCGTCAGATACTTTTTCGAAATATTAATATAGAACTGCTTAGTTTGGCTAAGTTTAAAACTTTAAAAACTGATACTAATTCTGTCGAAATAAAAACTGATGATATTGAAGATTTTATCTTAGGCACCAAACGACTGCTAAAAAATAATACAGTTTCTTTATATGAAATTAATTCTCTGATTCACTGGATCGATTCGCCAGACTCCATGGTAAATTTTCAAGTCAAATTACGTCCAAACTTTAATAAGTACATGGATGAGATGCTTCAGGTAATTAAAGAGCTAAATTTCACTCGTTTCATAAATGATAATACCATTGATATATGTATTTTTTTTGATGCAATCAGAAAGTTAGTTACTATATCATCCGAACAAACTTACATTGATCCGAGCTATATTGAGGCTTTTCTACAAAGACATCAAAGTAGTCCAGACTATTGGCATTTAGTCTTTTCACTAACACCCTATCTTCGAAAGGAGGAAGCTATAGCTTTGGTTACTGCATCTTGGTTAAATAATTTTTATAAAAAGCTTGAAGCAGAGATAGATAGTTTAGGTCATGAACTCTTTGGTGAAGCATACCCTAATTTTACCCTTTTAGCAGAAAAAAAGCAATTAATAGCAGATAAAAAGTTTGCTGAAGCTAATAAAATTTTGCAACAAACACATGCTGATTTTAAGCTTCCTACTTCTAAGTTATGGTATCCTCGTTATAAATCTTGTAAAGAAAAAATGATGGTTATGCGAAATAGTAGACCTCTTGGAGATATTATATACCAGAGGCTTACAGAGCGATTTTCATTTCTAACAAAGTTAGAGGAAAATCAAAAGAATCGATATTTTCATAATACTCAGAAAAAATGGTGGTGAGTCAAATTGAAAAAATGGACCGACAGTATTCATTAAAAAAAGAATAAGGACTAATCAATTTTTGGATCAAATCAAAATTTTTACATATTCTGAATATCAACGATAATTCATAAAGCTAACTGAACTAACTTATAAATCGCTAAAACTACTTAAGAGCTACCAATAATTGTGTGCTGGCTTCTTACTAAGCATTTAAGATGTTAAAATATAGTGGTAAACCTATAATGGTTTAAAACAATTAAGTTTGGTAACGTAAAATGATCGATTAAACTTTAACAAATGCCACAAAGGGTATTTTAAGTTATGAATTCGGTACAAAAAGGAGATGAACTTGAGTATCGTTCTTATCAATTAATTGAAAAAGCACTTAATGAGTATAAGTTAGGACTGATACCTGGCAGTTGTCGGGTATTTCGTAAAAAAGGCTACTACTCTGAAAAACGAAAAGGTTACATTATTTTCGATTTAGCTATTGAGGTCTGGCCTGAAGGAGCTTCTAATTACTCATTACTCAATCTAATTGAGTGTAAAAATTATGCTAAGCAGGTTCCTGTTGATGATATCGAAGAGTTTTATACTAAAATCAAGCAGGTTGCTGATGTTAACATAAAGGGTATATTTATTACTGACAATGGCTTTCAACGAGGTGCCTTTACATTTGCGAAGTCAGTTGGGATGATGCTCATTACGGTCAATGATCTAATAACTCTCAACGTCATTCTACATAAAGCCAACCGGTATAAACAACTTAAGGAAGAGAGCTCTATTCAATCATTAGAATTTGAGACTTTGGATTTGACCATACAACAAGTCTTACTTAGAAAGCTTCAACGTATCCTTGATAGAGAAGTACTAAGTGTTTTTGTATATCAAGTGATTACAGATTCCTTTAATCGAAACGAGTTTGAAATTCCGTTTTTATCAGCTAAGGACATTGAGGAATTTACAAGCTCATTATTAATGGCTTATAGCCCTGAAGTAGTCAAAGGAGATAAAATGCTTGATTGGGAAAAATTCGAGCAATTCTTGGCTCTTACCTATGAAATGACAATTTTATATACTGATCTTGATGCGTTTGATAGTCGTGGCCACCAAGTTGACAGCTCGTGCTCTTTTTCAACTAAAACAATACAGATAAAGTCATCTTTTCGGAATTCGACTCGAGCAGCCTTCTTATTGGCTCATGAGTTAGGGCACTACTTCCTGCACAATCGAACTTCCATCAATCAATATACTTATGAATCATTCAGCGATTCAGTCTACAATCTAAGGATGAATCGATATGAGTTAAACAATCCCAAGACTTGGATTGAATGGCAAGCCAATCAATTTGCTTCCTGCTTAATATTACCGCGGGAATCAATAATTTATCGATTAGGTATTGAACAGTTTAAGCAAAATTTACAAATAGGGAAACCATTATATCTAGATGATCAACCCAGTAACCGGTTTGCCTTCCGAATCATTATTACAAATTTAGCTCGTTTTTACTTCACAACTAAAACGAGTATAATTTATCGACTAACTGCATTGAAAATGATTGTTGTTAATACCCGATTAAAGTCATTAGGCCAGCTCTTACGAGAAAATTATCCAGAATTGCTTGATGAATCCTAATTCAATCTTTTGAAAATACTTAACTAGATCAATTATAATTGACGATATAAATAACGGAAATGAGTACAACTATAGATTATTTATTAAATGATAATCGTCCACATTATGATTGGGAAGGACTGTATATCCACGTTGATTGTGAGGCCTCTGATACACCATTCACTGCCGAAAATACAAATCCATTGAGCGATAAAAACCTCAATTCAGAATACTTAATTCATGAATACATTCACTTTATCCAAAACTTCACAACAACTTGGGGTGTACCTATATTTGTAAATTTTGCTTATTCATACCTTCAAATTGCCGCATCTTTTGCCTCCTCACAACAAGATATTCTTCTCCCTTTAGATCTGACAGAGTATAAAAATAAACTATTCGTAGAAGGTTTTACAACCCGTGTACAAGTAGTTGCTCAGCTAAATATGTTCAATGAAATAGAGCACAAGGTAGATGGTCTATTAAAACCAATAATATGTGACTTCTCACGCCCCCAAAGACTTGTTCTGACCAATGGTTTAATAAGAACTGAAGTTGGCATTAAATTTATAAGAGAGCATATGGCTACTATGGGAGGCTACTTGTTTTCATCTTTAGATGATACATCCATAGCTGAGCGAAATAAACGTATTAGTAATGATAAGGGAATAGATTACTGTAGAGCCCCTGAGTATTGGATGCTATTTGCCTATTTTTTTCAAAAAGAGAAGATAATTAATATTGGGAAAGGTGTTTTTTTATTAATGAGTTACTGCTTATCAACTCTTATTCCAACGAAAACTTTAAAGAATTTTGTATTTTATTATTCGAAATTTTCAGAAAGATATAATATCAGTATAGACTTGGAAGAGTTTGTTAATAATTATTTTTCGCAATCCGAAAGAAAAAATCAAGTTGTGCAAGATTTGAATTTTGTCTCTTCTGGTATTGAAAAACTATTAAATGAATTAGATCAAAATAAAAATAATCATGCATTGGCAGAATTTGTTCATAAAATAGCAAGTTATTCGCTAAATAATATAAGCAAAAATCTCGGAGGTTACCTTACTTTTTCATATAAATCGCATCTAGAGGATGTGGGCTTTTGGCGAAAATTGTTATTGGTATTTGGAAGCGGTGTAGTGAGATTGCGAGATTCTACTATTATAATGGGGAATACAGCGCATCAAAAAGAGATGAATGATTGTTTCATGTTTTACTTAGCTTTTCGCTTAGTTCTAGACATGATTGATAACAATAAACTTAAACCTTGCCCTTTTCTTAATGAATTTCCACTGTGTGTTTCAAATTTAAGAGATTCGGATATGTGCCATTTTTCACCATTTGAAATGGCTACACAATTTAGCACTGATGGCCTTTGTTTGTTTGGTAATGCGGTTTACTTGCTCGGATTTGAGAAACGAATTAAATCGAGGGATATTCTCAATGATACATAGGACACTTAAGGGGCACTAAAACTATTATCTAAATTGTAATAAATCAATAATCAATGAAGGTTGTAGATCTGTGGATATCCAATCAAATTCATTTAATACTTTTTGATTGTTCGCATCAATCTGCATTTTCCAGCGTTCAGTAAATAATTGAGATAAATTCTGCCTTGCAGCACATGATGCAGATACCAGCCAGTTCATACATTGTATAAAAACGCCCTTCTCTGTTTTAGGCGATGCATATGGGCACAATGATAAATAGTGGAAAAAATGTTTTACCCAATCATTACCTCCGTAATCTTGACGCAACTTAAGCATCACTGAAGCATACATAACATTCTGATCAGAAGAAAATCTTTGATCATTTAGACGATTTTGTTTCTCTGATAAGCCAGCCTTGTCGGTAAATATTTGAAGAAAGTCTAATTCTAAAAATTTTATTTTACTCTCTGTCGACTCTATATATTTACGTAACTCTAATTCAGGATCATCAAGCTTAATATAATCCATACAGACATACCTCATAAATACTGCGAAGCCTGTAGTGAAAATTGAATGTTTGTCAGAGAAAATAAAATAATTTCTTCCCATTTCATAAAAATAGTAATGAGGAAAATCATTTGCTTGATTGGAAAATAAAGTATAATCCTCTTTATAAAACCCACAAATTTCAATCCCGGTAGAGCCTATCCATCCACAACCTTTACCACATGTAAGATTATCATCAGGAATTGCCGCAATTATAACTTTATTATTGTATTGTCTGTATGGATTGGGAGATTGTCCAACTAAGTTTTCGTATAGTTTCCAACCCATATTTAATATATTAATAAATCTAGCCATAACCACATAATCGAAGTCTTGCGTAATTGTTAGAAAGACTACATATTGCCCTTCCCAAGGTGTCATTACAGTACTATAATTCTTTTCTTTCCACTTATTCGGTTCAAAGGGTTCATAATTAGTAGGGGCATTACATTTTATTTCTTCGGCAGAACTATTGATCATATTGTTATTATTTATAAAAACAAACCTATTTCAGATTTATTATTCAAACTCGGCATGTTCCTACTTTGTGCATAAGTAAATTCAATTCCAAAATCAATTTCCCTGCATTTGCTTTAAAAAATCTTCAAGCTTTATACCAATTCTTCCAAGCACCTGAGTCAAATTCCTGCTTAGCTTGTCGTAATCGTCTGAAATTTGTTTGGTATGTGTTATAATCGCTAAGGGACGTCCAGCCTGAAAAAAAGTCTTTAAGTTCTCGGCATTCTTGGGGAAGTCCAGAAGTATCACGTTGACTAATTGCTGCTTGAGCTCGCTGTTCAAGGCTGTTAATTTCTCGTTGAATTTGGTTTTCCTCCGCTTCATCTGTTGCTGCAAGCTCTCTCTCAAGTTGCTGGATGTCAGTTTTAAGTTTGGTAATATCGTCTGCTCTATATCGCTTAATTCGCTCTTTAGTTGTTTCAATTCGTTGCTTAAGCTGTCCTTCTGAATGTTCAGTTTCTGCAATTGATTCTCGTAGTCGGTAACTTCGGCTTGCAAACTCTGGAATCTGCTGGTCAAGTTTGATACGTTCTGACGAGAGGTTGTCAAGCGCTCGTTGAGTATCTCTAATTCCTTGGTTAAGCGTATCGACTGCGGGGTTATGTCGTTCACATATGTCTCTGATATCTCCGTCAATTCGTTCCGTTTCTTGATGATATGCGCTCTCCACTCGTTCTTCTTCGACTCTAAAAGCTTCTTCCTGCTGGTCAAGACTCGCTTCCTCGTCTCGCAAACGCCCGACTTGCGAAGCAAACTCTGTTCGTACTTGCCCCTTAAGTTGTTCAGTTCGTTCCCGGAGCTGTTGGTCAACTCGTTCTGTTTGCCTTTCAAGATTTCCGATTGACTGTTGTATAGCCACTGCAACCTGTTGAGCGGAGTCTGAGTCAAGGTATTTTCTAATTGATCGTATAAGGTTTCTAAGCCGGTTGGCTCGGCATTTGGCGTCTTCTTCGAGAAGTTGTATCTGGAGTCGATCAACGTCTGATACTCCTTCAATAAATTCAGCGGTAGATGGTGAAGGGTATGTGGTGTGGGCGTATTCATCATTATAAAGCCAGAATGTATTTTTAGTAGTGAAAAAGGTATCTTCAATGGCTTGAGCTGACTCTTTGGGGAGAATGACCTGGATGGCATCAATCCCTAAAAGTGTATACTGCGCTTTTCTTTCGGCTGAAATGCCCTTCTGTTTACCATCAGTAATTAATTCAATGGCTAAAATGGGCTGATCTTTATTATTGAAAAAGCTGATGTTTGGGCGAACAAAAGACACCCCTTCAGAAATCAACTTTTCTGCGATTAAGCGGTCCGTTTCAATTTGTCCCTGACCATTCAAACATAGAGGAAATTTCACCTCAACCCGGTGAGCATGTATGTTGCGGGGTGGCTGAAGTTGTATTGCTTGAGTGGGAACCTCTGGATGTATTAATAAAGTACGAGGAACTCGAATTTGCTTGATTCGTTGCAATGTACTTTGGGCAATGGATAGTCGGTAATCTTCGTCAGCGAAGGTGCAATGCTGCTTTTGCTCAACATCTCGAGCTAAATGCGCGAAGTGATGGATGATAATTGGACCTTTCCTGGCAACTAATTCCTGGTGGCACCCCTGGCAATAGTATCCCCCCCTCCCGGATGTTGCTTCCTGGATGAATATGACTTGCCCCGATTGATTTTTGGCCGTGAAAATACTGGTTGATTCCTCTGAGGTTTCTTGACGAGCGATCATCAGGTCAGCTTCTGTAAATAATAGACAAATTAATCATTTTCGGTTAGGCTTCAAGATTGATAAAGACTATCCGCTTTGCCACATTAAAGGTAAACCTTATCGAAGATGACTCTTCTATGAGCAACCACGGATTTCCCTGTTGATTCCTACTTGTGTCCTCCTATCTTAATCAGCCATCTTACCTATTTTTGCCCGAATGCGTTGTTCAAAAGTAGAACAACAAGCCTGAATCTTGGCATTGACGATGTTGAAAGGAGCAGACATTTTATAAAACTCAATAACCGTATCCACTCCTTTACAGCTATCGCAACGCATACCCGATAATTTTGGTGAATAGGCATGATTCCTTTGCTGTCGAGCTTCCCGATTCAGATGATCAGATCCTAAATTAATCTTATATTTTATCATTGATTTATTGATAATTTAATCGTTGAAGTAATTGCGCATGACCCGGAGCCTCTTCCCCTTTCCACACGTTGCCATTGATAAGCCACTGCTCATAGTGACACACCCAGAGAGCTGTTCTTGGAATTAAATCTCTTGCAATCCACAGTTTCCGGAACGGTGAAATATCCGGTGGATAATACAAACAGAGCCGAGCATCGGGGTACATATGGATAGCAACTGATGGAGTAATTGCAGGCTTTAAAACAAACACCTTATGAATACGCTGTGATTCGTATTGCACTTGTATACAGTAATCCTGCCGATAATCGGGATCTTTAATCTTGAAGTCGACAAGCAGAGTCCGCCCCTGAATCCGCGTTTTACAACTTGGAAAAATCTGTAAAACCATTTCCTGCTGAACTAACTGGTCCAGGGGCGAATAATCCTCATTGTAATAAGCTCGAATCATCATAATGATCTCTTTCTCGTGGGACAGACACACCGGATGTGTTTCGTATTATAGTAATCCCACTGGTTAACGTAGCAGTGCCTGCCTGCAACTGTTGAGATTTACGAGCCAGGCGCTCATTTCTTGCTTCATCTTCGGTCATCACAGGAAATTCTGTCCCAAATAATAACCGCCACTCCCGAAGTTTTTCGCAATCCAGTTCTGCATCATAAGCACGTCGGGCCGTTTTAGCTGCTTCGACGATGAAATCATAAAAAGCAATGAAGTCTTTCGAAGAAACCCGCTTCCATACATTATGTGAGGGAACGCCCCGATCGGCTAAAGTAGGTGTCACTTCAAGACGTCGATACCAGGCATAATTTGCCACAATAGCTTCCAACGTTTTAACGACACCTTCGGCGACCGAAGTAATGTTGTCAGGACAACAATCACCAATCATGTGCTCAATCGGGTATCCTTTAGGATGTTTAAGGTCAATCAATCGACACAGTCGCCACCATTTCAACGCTTTTACTACGTTCACGAAATGGCTATAGGTCGCCTTGTTCTTATCACGAGTCCATCGAATCTGCTCCAACGGATTGGTCTCAACCCAGCAATTTGCATCCTGATCAGGAATATAGAGAGACGCCGTTTTCCATTCTGCTGCTGCACGGATTGATTCCGCCATAAAGGAAGTCCAATTTTGTCGATGGCCAGGTTCAGCCCAGGATTTTACTAAGCGCCAATCGTTCCCTAAATCCTCTAAGGCCAACGCAGTTGTTACACTTTCCGATTTAAGGAAGGCTTGTTCAACTTCAGAAGGGGCAGAGGTCACCACAATATCTAGGTCTACGTAGGAAAGTTCTATCCCAATTGAGCGTCCCTGAATTCGGTATTTTCCTTTATAGTGCTTCTCTACGAAAGAGATAAATTTGTCAATAGCCTCTTGAGGAGTTAGGGAATGACGATCTAAATTGGTTACTACGATAATATCGACATCGGCCCGTTTGCCATTTTTAGGTTTAATCGCTGTTGCCCGTCGGTAACTCCCCTGTAAAAAAGTGCTAACTATAATTTTTGACAAGTCAGCATCATTCTTTAAGCGGTCACGCAGCGTGCTATGCCCAGTGATTAAATCGTCACGCTGGTTCTTTGACAGGCGAATGTTTGACAGGAACTCGTTGAAATACTTGGTTATTGCCATGTTGATTTTAGTTTTGGTGGTGTGAATATTTGAGTACGTTCATCAGATTGCCAATAAATTGGGTGCGAAAATTAGCCGCCGTAAATCGACTTAATCGGTCATCATCTACGACGACCCGGCCATTTCCAAAGTAAAAACAATAGTTAGGTAAGGGATTTATGAATGCTTGTACCTGGTCGACGGGCCAGTGATCCCCATCGTTATTGATAACAAGGATATCATCCGCCGTAAAGTCAGCTTCCTGAAGTTGTTCTAGGCGAGTGAGTGCCTTAACCTGAAAGCCATTTTTACTGAGCATCCGGTGATGATAATCATCACTTCCGTTACGATGGGAGAGTAAAACAATTTGATGGCGCTGTTTGACTGCTTTCTCAAAATCGTACTCTTTGAGAAGCCCAATAAAGGCTTCATGCCGATCCGTCAGGTGCTTGGCGATTATTGCATCGACTTGCTTATTCACCTTACTTGGAATGACCTTGAGATACAACCAGGCTATTCCGATAATATTACCAATACCTAATCCTGTTAGAATCCAACCCCAAAACTTGAAAGGCTCATAGTCTTTTAGGTTCTCCTCCAATTCCTTATTTCTTGATTCTAAGTCTTTATCCTCTGCCTCCAAATCGCTAACGTCTTTCCGTATACGCTGATTTTCCCTTTCCAAAGAATTCAGGCGCTCAATAATTGCCTCTGTTGATGGCTTGGTCTTCTGAGCGAAACTCGGCTCAACACAGGCCAGCAAACAGCCGATGACAATGATATGGGACAGGCAACGATGTCGTCCTCTGGCCCTGCTAACAGTACCTTCGGATAGTTTCCTTTTCTTCATAATTCAGGTATATTTAAGGCAACCAATCATTGCTGACCGGTTGCCTTTGGTTAAAATCACTTTTCCTTGGTTACGCCTTTAAAAGGTTGATCGTCAGCCTTCTGATCCATAAATTTTCCATTTGGTCCGCGCTTGGTCCAACGATCATTTTGAGGATTATAGACTTGAGTCCGATCTTTAATAGCGCCGTGGCGTCCTCCGCCCGGTTTTCCATTTGTGGCCATGAGTTCTTTGAATAAAATTCACATTCAAATTGCATACGGAATCATCTGCCATGTCATCAGGTCTGATGGGCAGCACAAAATGCGCTCAGGCTCCTGGCTGGAGCAACGTCACAATTATCGAAGAGAAGGGATTTTCTGAGAAAAGCAAGGCAAAGAGAAGATTGGGCTTGCTCTAATGGAGCAAACGAAGCTAATTTTGCGTTTATTCTCAGGAAATTTAACAGGGCCTCCTAGTTCCCATTAAAATATCCTTCGTTCGTAATCGCGACAATAGTGATGTTTTTGATTTCCTCGTGTTCCGGAGTTGGCGCTTCGGAACACTTTTGTTTCATATGTTTCTCACATTTTAGGCCCACCGTCAACATTGACGTTCGCGACCTGAGTTTATACTTCCTTGCTCAACCAATTACGTTGTTTATATCGCTACGACGCCATTTATAATGGCCCGTTCTGTAGCAAACCTGACCTGCAATAACCGCAGGATGCATGGCTACCGACTTCGCAAATCGTATAATGTAGTTTTGATTAAACTGCTCGGCTGTAGCCATAAGCTGCTTCCAAGCTGGTTCCGGCAAAATACATTCCTGAGCAAAAGCATTCGCTTCTTTTTCTTGCTGATTATTCAGTGTGTCTTCTAAATTATCATAGAAGCAGATGTGGTTATTATGGGCTAAATGCCGATAAACATGGCCTAGTTCATGAAGGAGGGTAAAGGCGAAATTGTCAAGCCTGGCACTTCGTAACGACATACCAATAGCTGGATTTTCACCTGACCAGCAGGACATGCCATCAATGGGCGCTTTGTCGGCTTTAGGCTGATAAATGAATTTAATGCCTTGGCGATTCAACGTACATTGAACATTCACCAAGACATTCACATTTTGTAGTATGATTTGCCGAAGGGCGGTAACGACCTCATCAGCAGCTTGCAGATTGAAAGGCGGCACTTCCTGCTGACTGGCATGAAATTCGACCATTTTTACCCAAGCTAACACATTCACCTTGTCCTCGTCTAATCGTTGCGATTTGCGGAATAAAGCCATTGATGAATGCTCAAGTTGATATTTTAATTCATCGGGTGTTTCAACATTATATAATTTCTGAACTGCTGGAACATCGTCAACGGGATCACCCGTTAAATATTTCTGAGTTCTGAGGTAAGTGACACCAACATGATTCTTAAATCGGTTCCATAGATCCAATGCTTTAGATCGATCCTGCACTTTTTGTTGCCGCTTGGCTATGTCCAAATCGTAATTGAGTTGTGCGTTTAGCCAAAATTGCGCTTCACCGCCAAGCGCTTTGGCAATCAGAATAGCGGTTTCGGCGTTGATGCTACGTTTACCTTTTATAATTTCATTCAACTGGGATTTCTGCATCCCAATCTGGAGGGCAAAATCCTGCTGGCTTAGATTTAAACCTTCCAGTTCTAGAGCCAACATTTCTCCTGGATGAGTGGCACGGCCAGGAACAAGGTCTTTTAGTTCAATCATGACCGTAGGGTGCTTCGATGTATGTTAAGTCTTTTGGCAAGGCTATGTTTGAGATGTACTAAAGCCCGAATGATTAATGTACGAGTAGATTCATAGGATCCGTCCTCGACGACTAAGCAGTGTGAATCATCAACGCGAACTGTACTTAATCCACCCTCATCATTCGTTAGGTTCTCGTATTTTAGACTCCGACGAACTTTTAAATCATTTAGACAAGTAGCTGCCCGAATCGTGTTAATAACGGTTATGAATCTATGCGTTCTCTCAAAGTTATAATCCATCTGTATTTTGGCAGATGCATTATCTTCATACAAGTCAGCTAGTTCTTTTGTCGCGAAAAATATTCTCATGCATGTCTTCGTGTTAGAAATAGTTAACAAATGTGTGAATAATTTTATCTATGAAGCAAATTATGGACGAAAAAATTTTGGTGTATATCCAATATTTTTTTGTCCAGTCATATTCGTGTTTACGGAGATCTTTAAAGGCCCACTTTTAAGTTACTTCTTTTCCGTATTCACTTAACTTATAGGTGGTTAGTGGGGTGTGTAACCTGCTATCCTATACATCGATTTTAGTTGAGCATAAAAGAGTTATTAATAAGTCAGTACTCCTAAATTCTGTGGATTTTCATTTTTTTGTTCAATATATTTGATTGTTCAAAAAAAATGAACAAAAACTAAAAATGAACAAAGATGAAGATATAGTTAGCCGAGCAACTCAATCCTTGCAAGAAGTTACTGGCTTTCAAGTAGGTTGGGAACTTGGATTATCAAATGAATTAGACGGATTTGTTAAACTATCGACTAATAATGAGATAATTAATTTCTCTATCGAGGTAAAACAACGCGCCAATCCCCATTTGATTATTCAATTAACGGCCTTAAAAGAAGCGCTGGGAGACGTTCTATTAATCGCTGAATTTATACCCACTGATCTTCAAAAGACGCTTAAACAACTGAAATTAAATTATTTAGATACAGCAGGTAACTGCTGTATCCAATCAAAAGGTCAGTTTATTCTCATTGAAGGACGTAGGGGAGGAAAGTTTACAATAGCAGCAAAACAGCCTTTCGGAAAGAGCGGATTACGGGTAATTTTTACACTGCTTACTCAAGCTGATTCCATCAATCTAACCGTACGGGAATTAGCCGACCGAACAGGTGTCTCTATTGGATCAGTACAGCAGACTCTAGATGGACTTAAACATCTAGGTTATGTAGTCGCTGTAGATGAGCACCGACGTAAGTTGGTGAAAGTTGAACGATTGATAGAGCAATGGTTGAACCGATATGGTAGTACACTTAAACCCAACCTATTAGTAGGTAAATTTAGATTACCTACTGGCCTACAGCCCAATGATTGGCAGAAAATCAAACTTCAATTAGGTAGTTATTGGAGTGGTGAGCCAGCTGCTGATGCAGTAACCAATAATTTGAGGCCGCAAAAATTGACAATTTATACAGAAGAAGACAAATCTGGATTAATGCGAAAATATCGGTTACTACCTGATGAAGAGGGCTCTATAGAGATATACCACCTATTCTGGCGACCAATAGGAGAACAATCGAATGAACTTTCAATCGTTCCACCTTTACTTATCTATACAGATCTCTTAGCTAGTGCTGACCCGCGAAATCTAGAGATCGCAAGTACGATCTACCAGAAGTATGTACACTATTAACTTTGACCAAATTCGGCAAGGTAACTTACAGGAGTTGTTTGCCGTACTGGAAGTCGAACTGCAAAATCTAGGTATTGATTTCTATTTGATCGGAGCTGTAGCACGGGATATTTGGTTGACAGCACTACACGATATTCCCGCCAGCAGGATCACTCGTGATCTAGACTTGGCTTTATTATTAAGTAGTGAAGAGCAATATCAGCTTCTGAGACAACGGCTAATTGAGACGGGGCGCTTTACAACAAGCCGAGGAAATTCGTATACGGTTGTCTTTGAAGACGGTCGCCCTGTTGATTTACTACCGTTCGGAGCGATCAGCATGGAAGGGTCAGTCAATGTGGTTGGACTAGGACTCACAGATATTCGGGTAGACGGCTTTGAAGAAGTATTTGAAGCTGGTACTCAAGTGATAACAGTAAACGGGAATCCGTACCGGGTATGCACCCTAGCGGGAATCGTTATTCTAAAACTAATTGCTTATGACGATCGCCCCGAGCACCGCCCTAAAGACATTCTGGATATCAGCTTCATATTAGAGCATTATTTTGACATCGCAGAAGCTGAAATTTATGAACGTCATGACGACTTATTTGACTGGCCAGATTTTGACATGGGCAAGGCAGCAGCTAGAGTAATGGGCCGGCAAATGCAACCCATTATAAGGCGGTCGGCTGAACTACAAAAACGGATTGAAACAATTCTGGATCGGCAACTTGAAATAGGCGAAGAAAGCAAAGTCGCAGAATGGTTAGGACGCGAAACTCGATGGTCTATCAAATACGCATTAGCCACTCTTGAACAGCTCAGAGAAGGATTACGAGATGAGCTTCCCTAAAGATTCGTCCAAATAAACCTTGCCCCGACTAAAAACACTGAACTAGTAAATTGAACGGATTTATTGAACGCTAAAAAGACTGTTTTTGGTTACTTCCCCCCTACCCAGCCACCGTTCAGAAAAACGTCCCAGTTCGAATGGGACTGTATCGTCCTGAAATAAGTTGACCGTTGTCTGATCCTGAAAATAAGTTGTCAGTTTTTCAGTCAGCAATTTTTGGTCAATAGTAATCCTAGTATAGCGTTGTCAAAATAGATGAAACAGATGGATTTACCCAAATTGGCTCTGGTCTCGTACAACCTTTGACCGTTTATATACCTTCGGTTTCCAGTGCTTTTTAAGCGGATGCTCACTCTGATGAGCCATCACCGGAGTCAGGTAACCACAGCTCATGTGCGGGCGCAGGTGATTGTAGTTGTAGATACTTTTTTCAACCGCCTTTTCAGCCTCCTCAAAAGTAACGAACACTCGGTTCAGCCGAAAATCCGTTTTTAATATTCCATTCACCCGTTCGGCGATGGCGTTTTCATAAGGGTCGCCCTGCTGAGTCATACTGATTAAAATGTTCGCCCCTTTTAACTTGCGAACGTAGTCAAAACTACAATATTGGCTGCCACGGTCTGAATGATGAATCAGTTCTTCTTCCCTTTCCAAATGGGTTGATAAGGCCATATCTAGAGCTTTTAAACTACCTTCTGCTGTTAAGAATGGATGCAGGCAGTACCCCACGATCAGCTTTGAATAAGCGTCCGTTATTAACGAAAGGTAGCCAAATCCTAACCCAATATACAAATAAGTTATATCACTAACCCAAACCTGTTTGGGAGCATTTATTACCCTATCAATGAGTAGATTAGGGTATCTATGTAATCGATGATTAGAATCAGTTGTCTGGGGCACCTGTCGACCCTGACGGATAACCATAGCATGATCGTATAAGATCTTGTGCAACTTGTCGCGACCTAATTTGATGCCACTTTTGGCTAATGGCTCTGCCAACAAAAGATGTAATTTCCGAGTGCCCAGGCCAGGCACATCTCGTCTGAGGGCCGTTACCAGATCCAGTACTAACATCGCATGGCTCACCGATCGCTGAGCACGTTGTTTTCTTGCATGAAATGCTTGTCGGCTCACACCAAACAGTCGACAAAGGCTTCCGACGCTCACCTTTGCTATCTCGTTCTCACGAAGGTTTAAGACCGTTTGGTGCCAGACTTTTTTCTTATTGGCACATTTAGTTCTTTTTCAGCCGTCTCAATCATCGTGTTAAGTGCTAAGATTAACAGATTGGCCTGCTGTAGAGTCTGTTCCAACTCTTCATTTCGCTGCTTTAAGGCGGCCATGTCGCGCTTTTGTGCTTGCTTCATGGCAGGTAAAGTTAGCAGGCCAGTCTTCGTCTTCTGACGATAGAGTTGCACCCAGCTACGAATCGTATAGCCACTATGAATGCCTAAATCTTCCATCACCTGGCTTACTTCTTCTCCGCCGAAGAGAATGCGGAACACGGCCGTCTCTCGGAGTTGTTCACTGTACTGAAAGCGACTCAGCAGGTCGCGGATGTGGTCTTGCATAGTTGTCAATTTTGGGTGAAAATTGACAACCTATATCAGGATAAGACACTCAAACAACTAGTAGGTCTTAGTTAAATCTATATGTACGGTGTCTACTGCAACCTATGGCGAAAGCTGGTGTTTGACAGCGGTCAAAAAAAGTCAACCGCTTAATCTGTACATAGGCTGATCTAAGTAAGTCGATAGAAAATGCCATTCTATGAAAAGACTTGACCTACCCCGCTGATCTAGTTGATCAATACCCTACCCAGATGTTCTAAAGGATTTACCTTTAAGAAAACCACTGGAATAAGGGCAATACCCAGTCAGCTGTCAATTGGCCAAGTGTTGATTATGCTTCGGCAGACTAGGCCATCACGCCTACTTGTTTCAATAGGCCAACCGTATCCATAATAATCCGGCTTTCAGAAAACAAGTTGTTTTTAATCACATCGATCACTATGCCCCAAACCTCAACTCGTTTTTGGGTTGCCGGTATGCCCATAAAATCTCCCTGGTGGGTACCCGTCCAGGTAAACCGGGTAACCACCGTTTCTCCTTCGGCAATTTGTTCATCTACCGTCCAGGTCATGTCGGGAAAGCCAATAAACATGGAATTGAGGGCAAATTTCAACCCTTCCCGTCCAGGCCCCTGACCAGGAAAGGGCAGCTGTTCAATAAAATCTTCGGCTACCAGCTGATCCGCTGCCGCCAAATTTTTCTGATTGATGACTTCCTCAATAAAAGAATTCATAAACATTTTATTTTCTTCCAGACTCATGGTAATAAAATTGTTAGTTGCTTCTGATAGGTCAAAATACAGGGCAAGCAGGATCGAGTAACCCAAATGGCTTATCGCTCTTTATACATCAATGGATATACATCCCATCAACTGAATCGATCAGTCAGCTTGTATCGGCTCCAGACCATACTGCTTCATGATGGACAATATCTGATGCCGATCAGGCGGGCCACCGACATTGATCACGGCTGCCAGTTGGCGAAAGTAGGCCGGGCCGATGCTGGCCGGAGACAATGCACAAAGAACGCGCACCGTTTGGGTATGCTCATTGGTAAATCCATGATTAAGTCCACGCTTAATAAATAACCTATCACCCGGATTTAGCTGGCGGGTTTCTGTATTGTACAGCATAGTCAACGTTCCTTCCAAGACGTAAAGCGTTTCATCGACTTCTACGTGAAAGTGCGGCGCTGGTACTTTAGCGTTGGGTGGTACAAGCATTTCAAACATAACCAGACTACCCTCGGTATCCTGGCCATCCACTAAGAAATTCAACTGTAAACCGCCAATGGTAATCTGTTCCTTAAAGGAGTGAAACATAGCACTAAAATTTTAATTGACCAGTTTGCTATTGGTTAAACACCGCTCACACCTCCGATTGATCGCCAACAAAAAAAGGGCTTAACACGGCTTTGCAAGTCTACAGGAAGAGCGCTAGAATCAGGTGGAGAATTGTTCCAAAAAGGTGGACTATTGTTTGGATTGAACCGAAAGACGGAATTTAGCGGGGTAAACGCCGTATTCTTAGGAAAAGAACCGACTAAAATACGTAGGGTCCTCGAAACCACGGCGTAGACGATTTGTCCTATTACATTATAGTTGGGCCACCCACCGGCTAAGTCAGTGATCGCCCGCCAACGTAGACGAATTTAATCCGTCACGTAAGTAGCGAGTGGATTGTATTTAGCTACAATTCAGGGTTATGGCCAGTTAAACTATCCACAAGGATTTTTCCCAGGATCGATTACAAACCCAAGTATGCCATGAGCTACAAAAAGGAGTAAAAATAACGTGTCGTTTTTTTACTAAACACCTTTATTCCGTCGTGTCGAAAGCGCTTCATTAATCAGGCCGACACAAAAAAAGTAGTTGACCCGATGGCCGCTGAGGTAGGGCAATTAATTACTTTATCCCATAACCAGCAGTTCGACAAAAAGCGATTCGGTTGATTCCGTTACCTTTACCAAGTTATCAGTACCCGCTAGTTACTGGTAAACCTATTGTTGATTAAATCTGCTTACTAATTTATGTCGGCTTACAAGTACGTCCTGCTCGTCTGTTTAGTAACGCTGGCAAGCCTAAACGTAGGGTATGGTCAACAGGTCGTACCACACCTGGTGCGCCAGTTTAGTAATATAGCCGGCGTTAACCTGAACGTAAACGGGATGCAGGCGGATGGGCGGGGTGGGCTGTGGCTGGCTACTGAAGATGGCGTAGCCCGCTTCGATGGGCAGCAATTTCAATCGTTTCATGATCCTGTTCGTAAAGAGGGAGACTATTATTACCAAATTACGCCGGTTTCCAAGGGTCGAATGTGGCTCAAAATGGAATCAGGCACCTCCCTGTCTTACGTTGACGTGGCCCGGCAGTGCATCGTTCGGGTGCCCGACACGAGCAAACTGGTCCGGAATTATTTAGTCAAGTACGGCAGCCATTACCTGTTTGCCGACGATCAGGCCAATCTCTGGATTGGATTGAGACATCATGGGCTGCTGAAATATAACCCCCAAACGGGCGCCATTACCCACGTGGTTGATCAGCAGCTGGATGTGCGGGGAATCACCCAGGACAGGCAGGGCATCCTATATTTTACCACCACCGCATCCGGGTTGTTCATCTATAATCCGCTAACGGCACGGCTCCGCAACCTGCGATCAAACCCGCAGGATAAAAACTCGCTGAGCACCGATTCGACACACGGTGTATACGCCCAAAAAAATGGCCATATCCTGATAGGAATGACCAATGAGGTAAACCTGTTTAAGCCCACCACCAACACGGTTCAGCGACTGCGGTTGAGTGCCGTACGATCAACCAACCTGCTGAATCATGCGCATGCGCCTGAAATGATCCCCGATCAGCAGGATAATCTGTATTTTACGGTGGGAACCGGCACGTTTTGTTACACTACTACTGATTCTATTCGGCGGGTGGTGCTGGCCGAGCCTACTGAATATGTTGAAAGCGTGTACGTAAGTCCTGCCAACCGACTATGGGTCAGCGCGAACGGGAAGCTCTACGAGTATGATCTACGGAAGGCGCCGATAGACGCTTCGTTGATTATTCTGAGTGTGGACATCAACGGAATCCGGTTGGAAAATAATGCGTCAGCTACCCGCAACTTACGGTATGATTCCCTGGGCCGCCCTACCCTCACCCTGGCCGAAAACGACCGATTTAACATCATCTTCGCTCCATTAGCTACTCGCCAGCCGATTTACAACCGCTGGCGAATGGACGGCTACGAAAAATCGTGGCGAGTCACCGAGAATGCCGAAGGAGCTGCCAGCTATCAGTTACCGGCAGACCAGTATACATTGCTTGTCAACCGAACGCTAAGCAACGGTAGCTGGAGTTCAGATATCCTGACGCTGCCGGTAGTCGTGGTCCCGCCGTTCTGGAAAACTAATCCTTTTCGGTTACTCATCCTCTCCCTGGTCGGCGGGTTAAGTTACTACATAATCCGGACGCGGGTGCGTCGGCGGCAACTGCGGCAACAACTGGAACGTGAACAGCAAGACGCGGCTGCCCTGCGCCAGTTGGATGAACTTAAAACCCATTTTTTTGCCAATATCTCCCACGAATTTCGCACTCCGCTCACGGTTATCCTAGGCATGGCGACCGAACTGAAAAGCTATGATCAGATGGACCCGCAGTGGGTACAACAGGCCGGTAGTATGATCGAACGCAATGGGACACGGCTGCTCAAGCTCATCAATCAAATTCTGGATCTGGCCAAAATTGGAGCTGGCCAAATGAATCTGCATCCTGTCCGGGTTAATTTGGTTGCCTTTACCCGGTACGTATGTGAGTCATTCCATTCGCTGGCCAGCGCGAATCAGATTCAGCTGCATTTTCTTACGCAAGAAGAGAGCTGTGAAGTGGACGTTGATCAGGATAAACTTCAGGACATCCTGGTCAACCTGCTCGCGAATGCCCTAAAGTTTACACCAGCCGGGGGGCGTGTCCGGGTGCAGTTGACCAAGAGTGATGGCTGGCAATCGTTCGGGTCTCGGGGATACCATGAGGAGGTAGTGCCCCCGGCCGGACAAAACAAGCCTTGGGTGCATATTAGCATCAGTGATACCGGTCCCGGTGTTGATCCATCTAGCTTACCCCGCATTTTTGACCGCTTTTACCAGTTGGATAATCAGCCCGATGGCTACGGCAGTACCGGCATCGGCCTAGCGCTGGTTCGGGAGCTGGTGATGCTGATGCAGGGCGGACTTTCCGTTCTCAGTGAGCCGGGCCAGGGAACCGAGTTTCTTGTCAGCCTGCCCCTACTCAGACAGGCAACGCCGACCGAAGCAGCCCTCCCTTATTCACCGGCTGAGATGAACCAAGGCCAACTCATTAAGCCGATAGAGCCGGAGCAGGTGATCACCCCAGACCGACCGAGACTACTGCTGGTGGAAGACAGTGATGATGTAGTGAGCTACATTCGCCACTGCGTTGGTACTACTTACGACGTCATGCGGGCGGAGAACGGACAGACAGGTATTGACAGGGCCCTGTCCGAAACGCCGGATCTGATTCTAAGCGATGTAATGATGCCGCTGAAAGACGGGTTTACCCTGTGCCGCACCCTGAAGCAGGAAGAACGGACCAGCCACATCCCCATTGTGCTGCTCACGGCCCGGGCCGCTACGGGCGACCGCATTACGGGCCTGCAGTACGGAGCGGATGCCTATTTGGTGAAGCCGTTTCAGCGGCAGGAACTCTTGGTGGTACTGGCAAACCTGCTCCAATCCCGGCGTACCCTGCAGCACTACTACAAACAGCTGGCCCTTGGGATTTCCCCGAGCGGCTCACCAGGCGACTTAGCGAGTGAGCCGCTCGAAGACCAATTTCTTCAAAAACTGCGGGCGGGCATTGAGGAGCAACTGGAGAATCCTGACCTGTCCATCGACCAGATCTGTCAGTTGATGGGCATGAGCCGGACGACGCTCCACTTGAAATTGACCGCCCTGACGGGAATGCCCATTTCCCTGTATGTCCGACTGCTTCGGCTCACTAAGGCACAGGCATTGCTGACGACCAGTAGCCTGACCATTGCCGAGGTAGCTTACGCCGTTGGCTTCAATGACCCGAAGTACTTTAGCCGTGTTTTTCAGGAAAAGTACGGTCAGTCACCCACTACGTACCGCCAATCGGCCCGGGCTGAACAATAGTCCACCTTTTTAGAACGAAAATCCACCTCTTCAGAACGAGAATCCACCTCTTCGAAACAACAGTCTACCCCGGTCTGTCGGCTCGGCGGTACGTTTGTAAACGTATATGGGTCCGTATGCGGCTCCCGCAGAAACGTCGTACAGACGATATACTGCCCGCTTATTTCTCTCCTTTTTAAGTCTTATTTACTGATGCGTACTATGAATTTCACTACGCTTATTTGTCGCTTGTTGGTCTTTTCCCTGGCTGGCCTCACGCTACAAACCTGTACTGTTCAGGACCATCTGGCACCGACTACTACTCAGGCGAAACTACAACAACTCGCCGATAGCGTTTACCGGCAGATGAATGCGGAATGGGGCGTCGACAAGGGGGGTGTCTTAATCCGGGTGGCCAATCCCTTGGGGTCTTATCTGGTTTCCAGCAACATTGCCCCCGCCGTGCAGGAGAATTCCCATTTTCGCATCGCCAGTATTACCAAAACCTTCACGGCAGCCTCCATCATGCGCCTGTATCAGGAAGGGCTTATTTCACTTGATGTGCCGATCTCGACGTATCTGCCCGATTCGCCAGCCTTTGATGTCCCTTATAAAAACCAGATTACCATCCGGCAATTGCTCCAGCATCGGGGCGGGGTGTTTGACGTAACCAATCAGGATATTCCCACAACCGTCAATCAACCCTATGCCGGTAAGCGCTACTTCACGTACGTGATGGAAGACCTCAACCAGCCGACCCATACCTTTACCCTGGAGGAAATGATCGGGGTGGCTGCCCGCAACAAGCTGTCCAGTTCGGTGCCGGGTGCCGAGTTTCACTACTCCAACACCGGCTACCATCTAATGGCCAAAATTGTGGAGCAGATCGCGAAGATGTCCTATAGTGAGTACATCACCAAGACCTTCTTTCAACCCTTAGGCCTCACCAACACGTATAGTGTTTATCTGGGAACCGATACGCGCATGAAAGAGCCCTTTCTTAAATCGTATCTCTATGTACCTGGCCAACCGGTCCAGGAAACTTCCGACGATAACATGTCGGTCCTGGTCTCCGATGGCAATGTGGTTTCCACGCCAACCGACATCTCAACCTGGATCGAAAAGCTACTGACCGGTCAGGCGGGTATTTCGCTGGAGAATATAGCTAAAATGAAAGAAATGCACGTGGCGGATGCCGATCACGGGGTGTACGGATTAGGCCTTACGTATAACGAGGGTATTGGCTTTGGGCATGATGGAGCCCATCTCAGCTACATCTCTACGTTGCGCTACAACCCGGCCACCAAAACGACCGTACTGGCCGTGGCTACCATTTTCAAAGTTAACACCACGCCAGAATCATCCAGAGCGGATTTTTTGACGCTGGCTTTTGGTATGCAGAAAACGGCCCTGGCGGCCAGCCAGCTCATCAATCGGTAGAGCCGGAGCGCTGGTCCTCTGTGGCATGATTCCTTGTACATCCTATTTCAATTTTACTGTGAAAGCCTTTACTCATCAACTTAGTCGGATTACTCAGCCGTGGCCCTTCATCATCGCCAACCGTAGTCAGCTCCTAAAACGGTATTGCCTATTAGGACTGCTTACGCCAGGACTCATTAGCTGCTCATCGGTGCTCGATCATCGTCCCCTAACGGGCGCTCAACCAACCGTGCAGCAAGCCGTCGATGACGTCCGCTTGGCCCTGGAAGACAGCCTGCGTCACCCGGTGCCTTCACTGAATGTGCTGATTCAGACCCCCACCCGTAGGGTGTTTGCCTCGTCAGTCCCCGGCGGTCAGCCCCCCGTTCGCGAAACGGACAACTTCCGCTTTGCCAGCATCACCAAGCACTTTACGGCTACCGCCCTGCTGAATATGCACGAAGCCGGATGGATCGATTATAAAGCGAAAATCACCGACCTGATTCCGGGCACACAAACGCCTTACGTACCCAACACGCCGGAATGGGGCTTTCCCTACAAAAATCAGATCACCATCGAGCAACTGCTGCAACACCGGGCGGGCGTTTTTGATGTGGATAATGATTCGGTGCCAGGTTTTAACGGGCACTCCTACACCGAGTATATCCAACTGGCTGATCCGACCCATCAGTTCACCACCGAGGAAATGGTGCATCAACTCATCGTTCATAAACTTTTCTACGACCTCCCCGGCACTGCCTATCATTACAGTAACACGGGTTATTCTATACTAGGCAAGATTATCGCACGGGTGTATTCGGTCAGAAGCGGTAGCACTAAAACGTATCAGGATTACATGCGCGACTATATCGTGGGGGCGACGGCCACGGTGCCGCTCGCTAGCCTACATTTTCCTGACCGGGCCGATGATACGGTCTTGCCAATACCCCGGATCGAAGGGCTTGAATGGCTGCCGGGCAACGTTCAAAAGCGATACGCCGATTACAACATGAGTGCGCAGGTAGGCGAAGGGAATGGCTACGGGACCATGGCAGACTTGCATACCTACATCCGCACCCTGATGAAAGGCCAGAATGTGTTGACGCTCGAAACGGTGAAGCGCATGCAGCTGGATGATTTGGGCGGAACCTTCCGGCTCAATCTGGGATACGGAAAAAATGGGGCACGCATTGGTAACATCGCCGTGATTGCGTATGATCCGCTAACGGATGTATCGGTGGTCGCGTACCTACCCTTATGGGATTTAACTGAAGGAAAAGACGGTGAGATTTCATTTGGCAAATGCATCAATGCCCTTTACGACGCGACTTTTGCTGCCCGATCCGCCTTGGGGTACTCCGGTAAACCATAACCGATTCATTAGCAGAGCTTAATTAACAGAAACTCGTATCAACTCATTTTTTGTTTCCTACCCCATTTAAACCAAAAAATGCCATGCAATCCCAAAACACACTCAACCAATTAAGCCGGAGAAACTGGCTACGCAATGCCGCCATTGGGGCTACCGGTGCCGTTGTACTCCCTTGGTTCCTGACCGGCTGTGCCGATCACATGATTCCAGAACCAGGAGGCCTGGGAGCCACACCAGCACCAACAATGCCCATAGCAGATTTTGATCTGTATGGTCAGGCGGCCCAGAATTTACAAAATATGGAGGCCTGGATAACAGCATTGTATCCCTATTGCCTTGGCTATGAAACCGGCGTGTTTGAACTTTTACAATCAGGCGATAAAGGTCCCTCGGACTGGAAAGACTTTCTCAGCAACGCCTTTACCAAAATAGGAATCGGGCTTTTACAGGAGGTGGGAATAAAATTCCCATTGGCCGGGCCGGTGTTTGGCATTATAACGGATTTCATAAAGTTAATAGAATCATCGGCTCATAAACCGGATGGTTTAAGTGGAACAATTGCCACCTTTACACTTGGCCACAACGCCATGCAAATGGCCATTACGCAAAAGCTAATCGTGCTAGCGGACCCAACCGATAACTACAGCAATTTGCGGGAAGCGTTTAAAGAAGGGGATGTTGAGTTTAATGGCCAAAAATATAACCTCACCGATCTGGCCCATAAAACATTCCCGACCAAAGAAGGACATGGTACTGAATACGTAGCGATGCAGAAGGCTGCCTACGACCGCTTCAGGAAGTACTATTGGAATATGATCATGGTAAAATGTGGCAAGTTGAACCGGAATTGGGAAGAGATTACCTATGCGCTTTACGGCAATCCCGCTCCTAGTGAACTGGCCTTTAGGGATCTTTACCAGAAATACCGGGCAGCTTACGTACGGGGCAGGCAAATAAACGTGATTCATGCGGGGCCTTTTTTTGCGTTTCATTATTGGTATTTCACCTTTGATGGTCGTGAGTTACCGGAAGGGGCGGTCCATGAATTATTTAAGGACGACTATCCGCACCATGAAGTACGCTCTGATGCTTTGTTTTATCGCGACCACGTATTTAAACAGTTTCATCGAGAGAGGCCTGATTTTTCGCCCTACTACGAGTTGAGAGCAGATCTGGGTTTTGGGTCAAGTCCGGAGGATAGCCCTAGCTACGGGTTTGATCCAGACGCGGATAACTATGAGTTCACCGGGGGAGAATTTCCAATGTTAGTTAAAAAATGACAACAACCAGAGAAGCCGAAGCGCCGTTACGTTCACCGTACCGACGCTTCGAGTCCTTTCAAAAAAGTCTCAGGTTACAAGAGATTAAGTTTGATTTTAACAGAATGGATAAACTGGTGTGATTTATATCTCGATAGGCAGCCCTTTAGAGGAACAACGACAAACGAAGTGGAGACAACAGGCATGGATTTCTTACGAAAGCATTGGTTCGATGTAGGCGCTGGTGTTGGCCTAGTTGTTAGCCTTTGGGTCTACAAAGAGTTGGACCACCTAACGACATACCAACTCATTATGTGGGTTAGTTTGCTGAGTCTGTTTGCCCATCAAGTGGAGGAGTATCGGCTGGTGGGCACGTTTCCGGGCATGGTCAATAAAGTCATGTACCAGAGTGCAATGCCGGATCGCTATCCCTTGAATACAAATACTTCGCTGTATGTAAATGCGCTAGTCGGGTGGGTGTCGTACTTCTTAGCCGCTTGGTTGGCTGAGAGAGCGATCTGGTTAGGTATAGCCACCATCTTAGTATCATTAGGTAATACCGTAGCCCATGCCTTTGTCTTTAATGTAAAAGGCCGAACGTTTTACAATGCGGGTATGGCCACAAGTTGGTTGCTGTTTGGACCCATCAGTTATTACTTTTTCATGCTGATTAGCCAGCATCATTTGGTCACTTGTACCGATTACCTGATCGGCGTCCCGGCAGGCATCTTATTAAATGTGGTTGGAATCGTCAAACTCATTGATTGGCTTAAAGACCCAAACACAAACTATATTTTTCCTCAACGCTGCCTACTACCAGAAGATCGAAAACCGCTTTGATTGGATGCACTCACTAGCTTTCCGAACAATAGGTGCTTAGCCAGAAAGGCAAGTCGAACAAGGCTTGTACCTGGTAACCTAAACTCGTATCATAATTATGACCAGGCAAACGATTACACCCTTCATTCTTATCATCGTAACGCCCGTCTTTATCTGGTTAAGCCATTACCTAGCGGTGTTTCCCCACGAGTATGCTCATTCCATCACGGCCTGGTTATTGGGTGAAAAGGAAAACCCATTCGCCCTAGACTATGGCGGAACCAGTTGGAAAAACCTGTTGCTGCTCTGGAATATTGATGAAAATGTAGACTATAACCGGATGTTTGATCAAGGGCTTGACTTTCAGGCAGGCTTGTGTGCGTTTGCAGGTCCGGATCTTGGAACGGTATTGATGTTTTTGCTAGGAAGCTTTCTACTGGACAACTCAAGGGTAAAACGGCACCCTTATGGATACTACTTTATCTTCTGGTTCCAGCTGATGAACTTGGGTAATTTGTATGATTACGTTCCTATTCGCACGTTTTCCCCTGGAGGTGATATCGGAAACATAGTCCGGGGATGGCACATCTCTCCCTGGTGGGTGTTCGTGCTGGGAGGGTATTGGGTGGCATATTTAATAGGGCGATTCTTTACCCGAACCCTGCCGGAGCTGTATCGTACCCTACGGATTGAATGCAAAGCCCAGCAAGCCGGGATCATGGTCGTTAGTGTTGTCCTACTGATGGGCTGGTTTGGAGGCATCTTGGGAGTCTTCTATGTGGATGATCCATTGGCAAGCGGTGAAATAACTTGTTTTCTAAAGATTACCTCGTTTGTATCTATTCCTGGTCTGATCTGGCTACTTTGGCCAAGTTGTAGGTGGATGCAAGAAATGCAAGTGAGACTGCACAATGAGCCACAAGCTACACTCTCTTAAGTGCTTAATGCATAAAAGTACACAAGTTGGGTAGTCACTCATGAACATTTACTATAGTGGCGTAGGGTTATCTTGTCTTAAAATAGGTTTAGCATCACTCACTCCGAGCTGATGGAGGTTTGACTGAAGGGAGGTAGCTTATTTTATAAAACAGGCTACCTCCCTTCAGTTAAACCTCCGATTCCAATTAGGACAAGACATCCGATAGTGCAAGCACTATCGAGCGATTTTAGTGTAAGACAGTCACTGCGCTTCGCTGCTGGTCAATGGCTCGGATTAACTTGTTATAGGGCTCATTAAATTTCTGAATACCCTCCTCTTCTAATTGCTGGGCTATCGCACTCAAGTCGATTCCTACTTGTTGAACCTGCTCCAGCACCCGTTTGGCATCTTCGTCATGATCTGTCAACCGGAGGGTTGCCTGACCATGATCCCGAAACGCATTCAGGGTATCCATGGGCACGGTATTGACCGTTTTAGGACCAATCAGGGTTTCTACGTATTTTACATCGGAAAAGGCGGGATCTTTGGTACCTGTACTGGCCCAGAGCAACCGTTGCGGTACCGCCCCGGCATCGGCTAATTTTTTGAACCGTTCGCTGGCGAATACCTGAACGTAACTGGTATAGGCTTGTTTGGCTAGTGCGATGGCGACTTCCCCCTTCAATTCAGACAAATTCCGTTCCTTCAGCATGGGATCAACCAGGGTGTCAATGCGGCTGATGAAGAAACTGGCTACAGAGGCTAACTGATCAATGGGTTGACCCGCCTGTAAGCGATCTTCCAAACCAGCGATGTAGGCTTCCGCAACGTCCATATAGCGGTCCAGGCCAAACAGCAGCGTTACATTGATATTGATCCCTTCGCTTATCGCCTGCCGAATGGCGGGTAAGCAGGGTTGTGTTCCCGGTATTTTAATCATCACGTTGGGCCGGTCCACAGCTTTCCATAAAGACCGCGCCTGCTGGATGGTTTTTTCCGCATCAAGGGCAAAATGGGGCGATACTTCCAGACTCACGAAGCCATCGGCACCACTTATTTCGTCTTCGTAAACGGGGGCAAACAAGTCTGCAGCCCGCTGAATGTCGGTTACGGCGACTTCGTAAAAAATAGCTTCGTTCGAATGATCCGTCCCGGCCAGGCGTTTGATGTCCTTATCATAGTCCTGACTACTGCTGATCGCTTTCTCGAAAATGGCCGGATTAGAGGTTAAACCCCGAACCCCATCTTCATCAATCAGACTTTGCAGTGCGCCCGTGTTCATTAATTGACGGTCAATAAAATCGAGCCAAATGCTCTGGCCCAGTTCATGAATTTGTTTAACTCGGTTCATATAGTTGTTGAGTACTAACGCTTCGAAAACTCTATACGCTCTTCAATCCTGACCGATCAGGACGCAAGAATTTGGGTTCTGATCGGTCAGGATAGGAGCAGTTCCTGACAGGAAGCCCGAAAAAAGGCCAGGCGATGGCTCAGCCTTTTTTCTTATGCACAAAATCGCACTGGCTTACCAGTAAACCACTTTACACACCCCATACTGTGTTATCTAGCGAACTACTTCCCGAACGGAACGGTCGTACGTGTTGGAATCGTCTTTAGAATCGGTTCCCATTTTGGCTCCGTATCCTGATGCTACCACACCGATCAGTAATCCGATGAAGCCGAAGATGGCCGCTTTCGAACCGGCTGCAGCCGCGGCATCACCTGCCTGACGAGCCTTTACTTTGGCTTCCTGCTTCGTTTGTTCAAATTTGACGGCCGCCTGTTTATAGCTGCTAATCCAGTTATCAACCGTCTGTTCCGACTCAGCCCGGCTTTTACCCGTCCGCTTCATGACGACGTTCACGGCATCTTCCCGATCAACGCTGTTGACGGTTGACTGCCCCTGTTTAAACAACCGGCTAAACAAACTTCCAGCAATAGCATCGGACTCCTGTGGGTTAGAAGCCGCTCGGCTGGCTGCCGTTTGGGTCTGATCACCAGCCTGGTCAGTTTTCCGTTCAAGGGCATCTGGATTCAGATTCGGGTCGCTCGTCTGGCGAAGCAGGGTAGTGACCTCATTCTTCAAATTGCCTAAATCCAACTTATCCGTATCGACTCCATTGGCTTTGAGCTGATCCTGCACCATGTTGCCCAATCCTGGGCCCGCTGCACTAGCTGCCGATCCGGCTGTTTTCACGATGCCGCCGACCAATCGGCCTGCTCCGCCAATAAGGCTGCCTAATGTCGTTGTCAGAAAATAGATGGTCAAAAGGGTTACCAGGCACCAGGTTAGCACGCCATGAATGATTCCATCAAACAGCCGGGGGGCACTGGCCAGTCGACCGGCTACCCAGCCACCCAGAAATAAAGAAATCAGGCTGCTGATGATGTACCAGATGGCGCTGCCTATTCCTAATCCTGCCATTGGATTTTGTTCTTCCATCGGATCAATTGTCCCCAATCCTATACCTAATCCCAGTAAGGTCAGAAGCATTTGGGTGACAATAGCGACCAGGACACCGGCGAATACGGCACTCCAGGAGATCCGACTCAGAAAATTCATTCGTCCCAACCTGGGGAGATCCTCATAGGGGATTGTGTGTTCCATAACGTTTTATTAAAGTTGTCGAGTAAAATAAAGCCTTACGATCAACCTGATCGGACCTAATGATTTCGGCTCGGCCTGCAACGTATAATCTCAACCCTATGGGTAGATGGTCAGCCTATTGAACCTATAGGTAAAGCTCATTAATAGCAAAGGTATTTCTTTCGGGCAAGGCAATCTATGATGGTTATCATACACCCTTATGACGCTTATCTAAACAGGCGCTTTGGGGCCTTACTACACCAATGTGGTCTCAATTGAGGGATTCTCTACCCTTTTCATGTATTTGTTTCCAGGGAACGGTCCAGGCTCAGAAAGCAGCCTTGAACATTCCTCTAAACACTAGGTTACACTCGTTCGAAAGAGTTCAGACTGATCGTTAGCCTTCGCTTTCTTCTTCGCACAAATGCTTAAACAAACCGTTTCCGCCACCAAGCCCTATGTGGCCAGGCTGGTCTGCGTCCTGCTCTCGCTGGTCATTATTATTTATGGATGGATTGCCCTTTCGTAAAGCCTTGCAGCGAACTAGCCTCCTAACTGAGTGGTTAGTTCAGGACCAGCCAGATTTAGGTAAAATAAAAAATAGAATAAAAAGGAAATGGTACCGGAGCCACTGTACCCTCCTCAGGTAGCTGGAGACAACGGTAAACTAGTAGCCGAAAACTATGGATTTAACTTTTTTAGAAATCTATCCGTTTAATAGATGTTGAACGCTGTCAGTCCTATACGGTTTCGGTATATTCCTGAATAGAAGATCCCTTCGGATCGGGCACATGGATTAAGGACGGATTGTAATCCGCTATACCCGGCTATCACTAGTCGGGTTAACAACCTTTCCATCATGGCAAAACGCAACATTATTGTCATTGGCGCATCGACCGGTGGCGTTGAGGCATTTCAACAGCTTATTGACCGCTTACCCGACCATCTGGACGCAGCCATCTTTATCGTCTGGCATATGGCTCCCACGCTTCGTGGGGTGTTACCCCAGCTACTCAGTAAATTCACAACCATTCCCATTGCGCATGCCTACAACCATGAGCCACTTCAGACCAACCGCATTTATGTAGCGCCCCCCGACCATCATATGCTGGTTGAAAATGGTACCATCCGTATCACACACGGCCCCAAAGAAAACCGTTTCCGACCTGCCATTGACCCGCTCTTTCGCTCAGCCGCATGTGCGTATGGCAATCGGGTAATCGGCGTAGTCTTATCCGGCGCGCTCGACGACGGTAGTGCTGGCCTTTGGACCATCAAACATCACGGTGGCCTGGCCCTGGTACAAGACCCCCAGGAAGCCCACGTAGCGGCAATGCCCGAAAATGCCATTCGTCTGGTAGCCGTCGATTACATTCTTCCCGTAGCCGAATTAGCGGCCAAGTTAGTCCAACTAGCTGGACAGGACGTTTCCGATTTCCCACAGATTTCTATGGAAGAAGATGAAAAAACGAAAACCGAGATTCGTATTGCGGCTGACGAGACGGCACAAGGCCTAACCATAATGGAGCACGGTCAATCCAGTCGCTATGCGTGCCCGGAGTGTCATGGCGTACTAACCCAAATCAGAGAAGGTTCGCTATCCCGCTTTCGTTGCCATACCGGACACGCTTACTCGTCTGATACACTGCTGGCAACTATAACGGAAAAAATTGAGGAAAACCTCTATGGTGCCCTTCGTGGAGTGGACGAAAGTATTGTTCTGCTTAACCAATTGGGCGATCAGCTGGCCGAAACAAATCAGCCCAGGCAGGCAGCTATTTATTTCCAGAAAGCACAAGAGGCCTACCTACGAGGAGAACACATTCGACAAGCTATTCGTACGCACGAGCCATTGAGCCTCGAAAAGCTGACGCATCCAGATACCGATGTAATCCTCAACAACTTACATTAGATGTTATTAACTTCCTAAAACCATTCTTAACCAGCCACACGATAACCAGTGAATAAAAAGAAACTAACCCCGGCAACACCCGGTAAGCCCAGCCCCGGCCAGACCCTGATCGTTGGCATTGGCTGCTCAGCAGGCGGAGTGGAAGCGCTAACTCAATTTTTTGAGCAGGTAACCCCTGACTCAGGCTTAGCCTACGTCGTTATTTTACATCTCTCCCCCGATTATGATAGTCAGCTTACCCAGATCCTGCAGAGCGTGACCAGCATCCCCGTCACAAAGGTGGAAGAGCGGGTAAGAGTCGTTGCTAATCACGTGTACGTCGTACCGCCTGAGAGGCACCTGCAAATGGCCGATGGCGATATACTTGTATTGCCGAATGCGCGCATAGAAGATCGGCGGGCACCCGTAGATATTTTCTTTCGCACCCTGGCCGAGTCCCAGGGCTCCCAGGCCATAGCAGTTATTCTCTCAGGAACTGGTGCCAATGGTTCGATGGGTATTAAGCGCATCAAGGAAGGGGGCGGGGCGGTTTTTGTACAAAATCCCCGCGAGGCTGCATTCAATGAAATGCCGCGCCATTCCATTGCTACGGGGCTGGTCGATGACATTCTGCCTGTGGCCCAGATTCCCGCTAAGTTACTGGCCTACCTACAAAACCGGGCTACTGTCGTCATAGACCTGGGCCCTAAACCAGAAGCAGAAAGCCAGCAGCAGGCCCTGGGCGAGGTATTTGCCCAACTACGCCAGCGTACTGGTCATGACTTTTCCAATTATAAGCGCCCAACCCTACTGCGTCGGCTGGAGCGCCGGATAAACGTTCGCAACCTGTCGGGACTGCCCGAGTACGTAACTTTTCTGCGCGAGCATCCCGAGGAAATTCAATCGCTGCTCAACGATCTGTTGATCTCCGTCACCAATTTTTTCCGGGATAGTCCTGTCTTCGCTACCCTGGAGAATCAGATTATCCCCCTATTGACCCACGAAAAAAGAGAAGACGATATCATTCGGATCTGGGTGGCCGGTTGTGCCACGGGCGAAGAAGCTTACTCGCTGGCTATACTGTGCGCTGAACGTACGCTGGATGTACTTGATGCGCCCCGCGTGCAGATCTTTGCCACCGATATTGATCAGGCCGCCATTGCTATCGCCCGCGAAGGGCTTTATACCATCAATGATGCCGCCGACGTATCGCCTGGGCGTCTGCGTCGATTTTTTACGCAGGAAGGTGAGCAGTACCGCATTCGTCGGGAGATTCGGGAGATGGTCCTGTTTGCCTACCACAATGTGCTCAAAGATCCCCCTTTTTCCCGGCTGAACCTGGTGAGCTGCCGCAACCTGCTCATCTATCTGAATCAGACGGCTCAGCAGCGGGTACTGGAGACATTCCATTTCGCGCTGAATCCCGGCAACTATCTGTTGCTGGGTTTGGCCGAAAGCATTGATGGAGTTAGCAATCTGTTTGCTACCGTGAATCGGGAACGGCACCTGTTTCAAAGTCGCTCTGTGCCGATGCGTTCCTTTCCCGTACCCGACATGAACCAGTGGCAGGCCTACCAGATCAAGCCTTTGCCTGAGCCATTGCCGAAGGGAGACAAACGCTCGAACGAGCGGGCCAGTTACGGCGAGTTGCACCAACGGTTACTGGAACAGTATGCGCCCCCATCCATTATCGTTAATGACGAATACGATATCCTGCACATATCGGAGCGGGCGGGGCGCTACCTGCAAATTGCCGGGGGCGAACCTTCCAAAAACCTGCTGAAGCTTATCCGACCCGAATTGCGCCTGGACCTGCGCACCGCCTTCTACCAGGCCAGCCAGCAGCGGACCAATGTGGCGGTGCGCCAGCTTAAACTTCGTTTAGACGATCAAATCCAAACCCTGACCCTCCACGTACGTCCGGTGCTGGGGGAATACGATTCGGCGCGCGGTTTTATGCTGGTCCTTTTTGAGCCTACGCCCGAGGAGGCAGGTGATGCCGAACGGACGCTGACTTCGGTTGGACCAGCCGCTCACCACCTGGAGGAAGAATTGATTCGAGCCAAGGCACAGTTACGGCTGGCCAATGAGCAGCACGAACTACAGGCCGAAGAACTCAACGCGACTAACGAAGAGTTGCAGGCCATAAACGAAGAACTGCGCTCGTCGGCCGAAGAAGTTGAAACCAGTAAGGAAGAACTTCAGTCGATCAATGAAGAACTGACAACAGTCAATCAGGAGTTGAAACTAAAAGTGGAAGAGATTTCACTGGTCGGAAACAACCTGCAAAACCTGATTAACTCGACCGACATTGCCACTCTGTTTCTGGATCGTAGTTTGCGGATTAACCTGTTTACGCCAGCGGCACGAGATATTTTCAATTTGATCCCAACGGATTTCGGACGGCCCGTAACCGATATCACCAACCGATTAGACTATACCCACCTGCAGGCGGATGCCGAACGGGTACTGGCAACGCTCCAGCCGGTAGAGCAGGAAGTAAGAACTACCGACGGACGCGTGTATATGATGCGGATGCTCCCTTACCGAACGGCCGACGACCGCATCAATGGCCTGGTGGTGACGTTCGTCAACATTACCCAGCGCAAGGTTGCCGAAGAAGCCAACTATTTTCTGGCCTCGATTGTCGAATCATCGCAGGATTCGGTGATTACGGTCAATTTTGATGGGATCATCACCAGTTGGAATAAAGCTTCCGAAACACTCTATGGGTACTCGGCGGCAGAAGCCATGGGTCAGTCACTAGGGATGCTGACGCTGCCTCAGGATTTGAGCGAGGTGCTGAGACTAACCGAAAAAATCAAGCAATTCCAACGGGTTGAAACCTACGAGACCGTCCGGGTTACCAAAGATGGCAAATCCCTCATACTGGAAGTTGTACTTTCACCCGTAAAGGATACGGCTGGGCAGGTCATCGGAGTGTCGAGCGTGGCTCGCGATACTACCCAGCGTAAGGAGGCCGAGCAAGCCCTGCGCGAGTCAGAAAAAAGGTTCAGGCTTACCATCGAAGCCGCCCGTATGGGCACCTGGGATTGGAATTTAGTAACAGGGCAGGTGATTTGGAACGAGCAGCACTTCCGACTGTTTGGCATGAATCCTCAACCTGGCCCCCTCAGTTCGAGCGATTATTTTGCCCACGTGCATGCTAGTGACCGTGAGCGGATAAGTCGTCAGTTGCAAGAGGCTATTGACCACCGGACCGTTTTCGATGCCGAGTTCCGCGCCGTGCTGGAAGACGGTTCCCAGCGGTGGATGAGCGGTTACGGGCGCGTAGTAGAGGAAATTGACGGAAAGGCAACCCACATGAGTGGGGTAATGCTGGACATTGATACGCGCAAACGAGCCGAAGAAACCCTGCGCGAGTCGGACCAGCGGAAAGACGAGTTTCTGGCTATGCTGGCTCACGAGTTACGCAATCCGCTGGCCCCCGTTCGGACTACACTGCAGACGCTAGGATTAGGTGCGGATCAGACCGAGACGATGAGTGCCGCCCTGGCGTTGATGAATCGTCAGGTGGAACATTTAGTTCGACTGGTAGATGATTTACTGGATGTAAGCCGGATCAACCGTGGGAAGATTACCTTACACCTGGAACCGCTCGATCTGAACGCTCTGTTGCAGGAGGCCTCCGCTGTCATGCGTCACCGCTTCGAAGAGCGCCGGATTGAGTTGTCAGTGTCCGGGCCGAACGAACCCATCTACCTGTCGGGCGATGCCACCCGGCTGACGCAGGTAACGACTAATCTGCTGACAAACGCCGTTCGCTATACCCCCGAGGGAGGTCAAGTTTGGGTGAGTCTGGAATTAGTAAATCAGGAATCGAACCAGTCGATGGCCTGCCTGCGGGTAAGGGACAATGGTATCGGCCTGGCAGCCGACCAGTTAGAGCGAATTTTTGAGTTGTTTGCTCAGGTAGACAATTCACTGGCCCGCACCCAGGGTGGATTGGGGCTGGGCCTGACATTAGTCAAACGGCTGGTTGAGCGGCATGGAGGGCGCGTGCAAGCCCGGAGTGGTGGGTTGGGGCTAGGCAGTGAATTCGTGGTTTACTTACCCGTTCTATCTGTCTTACCCGAGCCTGTTCAAGCGCCTTCTACCCCGGTTTCCGCAGTTGCGGTTAAACAACGAATTCTAGTCGTGGATGATAATCAGGACGCAGCCAATTCCTTCGCCATGCTATTGGAATTAAGTGGCTATCCGGTTGATGTACGCTACAGCGGTGAGCAGGCTATTGAGGCCGTGCAGCAAGTGAAACCGGAGGTAGTATTGCTCGACATCGGTATGCCAGGGCTGGATGGCTTTGAAACAGCCCGAAAGATACGGCAACAGAAATGGGGCCGAAGTCTGATCCTAATTGCCATGACAGGGTATGGACAGGCTGAGGACAAACGGCGGAGCCAGGAGGCTGGTTTCGATGGACATCTGGTCAAACCAGTTGAACTGGAGTCATTGATTCAACTACTTGCTTCGCTACCACCTCCCGGAAACCCGGCCTAACCATTAGTATAACTCTCCGTAATCCGATCCTCTCATGGCCACACCAACCAATGACCGCAACACCCAACTTAGACAGTTAGCCGACTACTTAGTGTCCCGTCAGGAGACGATCATAAACCAGTGGTGGACCAGATGCTCACAAAATGAAGATTTTCAGGTATGTTCCAGCGTTTCAATGAAAGACTTTACCGATCAACTCCCGCCCCTGCTGACTCTATTTACACAGAGTGTCACGGGGGAGCCCCATGAAAGTGACCACCTTAAAAGAGCCAGCCAATACTGGGTTAAGCGCTGGCAACGTGGCTACCCGCTAGCTATCGTATTGACCGAATTAGATTACTTTTACGATAGCCTTGATCTGGAAATTCAGCAGTTTCTGGAACGCTATCCTCAAACGCAGCCGGGGGTAATTATTCCGTTTTATGCGCAACTGTTCCGACTATGGAAGGCAGTCAATAATGATATTACGATACAGTTTGATCAACTACAGCAGGCAACATCCAACGAACAGATACAAAAGCTGCAGACAGAGATTAATAGCCTTCACCAATCAACCCGTCAACGGGTTGGCCTCCTGCAGCATACCGTACATGATTTACGAAGTCAGTTTGGTATCATCTCCACGGCTACTACTTTACGACAAGGGCCGCTTGCCGACGATGAACGGGCAAAATTGAGGGATATGGTAACGCGAGCCTCGAAAACTGCCAATCTCCTATTTTCTAAATTGCTGGCAGACGGTGAGGAAGAGCAAGCCCGATTGGCACCCGATAGTGAGTAAACGGTCCGATTAAGGGCGAGTGGTATACGGATACTCAGAAATTAGATTAGCCAAGGGGTAGGGTAACTGTTTTCCACCAGTAGGCTCGCAACGACTCAATGTAGTGCAGCCACTGAGCATGATCGGTAGGCTTCACTATATAGGAATTGGCCCCAAGTTCGTAGCCCCGCAGAACATCCTGATGCTTAGCAGAATAAGAAAGTAGGGTAAGGAGAATTAAGCGATAAGGCGAATCCTTTCTTTTTATCTGCTCAACGAAGCGTAACCCATCCTCAGCGAGAGGTAAATACAGGTCTAACAAAATCAAACGGGGTAATTGCTGTTTAAGTGCCTGACAGTGGCGAAGCTGTCGAAGGGCTTCCTCGCCCGACAAAGCGACTTGCAACCCTATTTCAGGTATACATCCTTTCAGTACTGTCCGAATCAGATCACATTGATCTGGATTGTCGTCGATTAAAAGAATGCTGGCTCCCCGGAAATTTCGTCGGATGGTAGTTTCTGGTCCATACAAATTATGCATAGCTTTTGGGGTTAGTGACTAGTTTCGCTGACGGTTCGCCAAGTAGAAAGTGTTTTTACAAGAAACAAATTAAACGTTAACTATATTTATATATGATAATATTTAAAATGTACTAATAAACTTAACAGACAAAGCTGTAGTCGCTGTTTACTAGTTTAGTTAACAGCGACTAGATGCTAGCGGAAAGTGCAGAAAAACGTAAAACCAACTTATACGTCTGCTGCAATTTTTGAAAATCAAGTAGTCAACCAACAGGTACCAATACTCCAGTGTAGTAGGGTAGTTAATGATTATGACGGCTAATACGGGTTGCTCTCTTGTTAATTAGCCAACCTGCCTATTTGATTGGCTCCTTTTGTACGAGACGCCTAAAAGTCCGCTTTATTAAAATTAGCTGGCTTTGCCGTTTGATACCAGCTTTGATATAATTCAAAACCGGCCCGTCTGTATTGATGCAGTAAGAGAGAGAATTGCTGGGCTGAAAAGACCCGATCAGGCAATAAAACCTGCGTGTTGATAAATGTCTTCAAGCCATTAGATTCTGTCTGTAGATATTTCCAGAATAGCCAGTCCTGGCTTGACAGATGTTTTTTGAGGTAAGCGTTTTCAGATCGCTTACTAGCCGTTTGCGTGTTAGGGGACAATTGCCTGAAGCATTTGATTGCCTGAATTATGCGACCTAAGGCATTTAATTCATCAATAGTTGGACTCATGGGTAAATATTTGCCTTTATGAGGTGATTAAGGTCAGGTGAGGGAAGTAGCATTTTTAAATGTAACGCCAGGAAGGCCATTGAGAACCACGGATTCGCCTTATTGCCTATGAGCCAGATCAGAATCAATTTTCTCTCCTGATCTGGCTCTACCATCATGTATAGCCGGAACAATTGTTTGTTGATGGAGCGATCGTAAACCTGATAAAGGTGAATAAGTAGCTAAAGTGGGTAATGAGTATACAGGGGGAGCGCCTACCTGGTAAGCAAAACTAATAGCTGTTTACAAACTAATCTATGACCATTGTCGGTGTGTAACATGATGGTTATCATTATTTTTCAAAGGCAATACCTGTGTAGATTCTTTGAAAGTGGACTGGATTGCCCAACGCTTCAATATTGCCCAACAGCTAGACCAGCTAAGATTCAGCACACCAGCTCAGCCGTAGTTGGCGTTGTTATTCGCATCGTTCGGCGTTGTAACAATGCCATGGCTTCAGTATCGCTGGAGAAAGCCCCATTCAGGTTGACCATATGTCTGGCCAACGTGCTGTAGCGTTTACGCATCAGAAGAAAGAAAACCTGGCCGAAGTCCAGTCCATCAAAAATAATAGCCTGGTGACTGGCATACTGATCCAGTGTTTTAAGAAAAAACGTCGGGTGTTCAATCCAGTGCATGGCAGGTCTGAGGTGGTGGCTAATGTGATACCCCTCATTCCAGCACGCTTTATTATATCCCACATTAATGCAGGTAATACTGTTTTTTATTCGCATTACCAGGATCGTCAGCATCCACAAATGCATGTTGCGTCCAGTTACCAAGCATGGCCACCAGGCGATAAATAACCAGAGGCAACAAAAAGACCATCATTGTAGCCGGCCAGTTTACAAAACAGAGTAGCAAGCATAGGGCACCGAAAGCAATTTCGCCTGTTAACCTCCGTCTGGCCAGTTTAGATCGATTTTTTCGGTGCAGATACGACAGCAGGTTTCGGACGCCAATAGCAAAAAAACGACCGAAATAAGCCAGGAAACTTCGCCAGCTATCCCGCTGGAAGCCCATGGTACTGCTGTCATCATCTTCTAGATTATTTTCGGCATGATGCATACCGATGTGGTGACTATAATAAGTTTCGGGGGTGTGGACAAAAAAAGGGGCCAGGACCCAGGGAAGGTAGTAATTCATCCAGCCATACTCCGACTTAAATAGGTGCCGATGGCTCGTGCAGTGAAGCATAAGCCCCAAAGGGCCTTTAATCCCAAAATTGTTTACCCCGAAATGAAGAGTGGTCAGGCCCCACCAAGTCCAGCCCGTTATAAAGGGCATAAACAACATAATACTCAACGGGATCAGGCTACCACTGATGTAGATTATCAAATAAATAAAAGGCAGATCGCGATCATTCTTAATAAAGCGCAGAAAAAACTCATCGGTCCGCGTGTAATTCTTTCCCGTGAATACCGGATCATGAATAAGGCCTAATTACTTCATTTCAACTAAATCAATTGGGAAAGACCGGCCACCAGCGCCCGTTGCAAACGAATAGGTTTAGCCAAGTACACATCGTTGTAAACCTATAGCCAGGTGCATTACGCGGGTTCGGCAGCCATGCCTTTCCAACGGTTGTGCGACCATAACCAGAACACAGGCGCATGGGTTATAACCCGCTCAAGAGCCTGATAGTACTGTCGTGTGATAGCCAGGGGTACCGTTTTAGCCGCCTGTTCACTCAGTAATCGAAAGGTGAATTGATATTGAAATCGAGCCGTTTGCCTAGCCTCAATACTCAGAACAGCCGCATTAGATAGCATTGCCATGCGTTCTGCTCCAATCTGTACCGCCGTATCCTGATGCAAGAACGGCAGATGATGTTTGGTGCTTCCAGGGCCGGGACGCTGATCGGCAATCAGTAACAGCAAGGGAAGATCATGAGGGTCTCGCAGAACCATTAATGCCTGACGGTAGAAATTTTGCTTGGGAATCAGGCTCATGCCTAAACGCGACCGTAGGTAAATCAATAATCGATTGAGCCAGTGGTTTTTGATAGGGCTGTAGGCGGTATAAACCGGGTAGTCGGTAAGTTGAGGAAGTTTGACCAAATACTCCCAATTGCCGTAATGCGAAGCGAGTAAAACAACAGGGCGGTGCGCCTGGTGTAAAGTAGACAGCAGATCAGGGTTCGTAAAACGAGCTAGTTGCTCCCGATGCGCGTCCGAAGCACAGAAAAATAAGAACGGCTCTACGCATAAATCGCTAATGTGTCGGTAATAGCCATTTAACAGTTCTCGGTATTCCAGAGTTGATCGGCCAGGAAAAGCCCTGGTCAGGTTCGTAATGATCATCCTGTAGCGATACCGGAGCCCATAACGCAGGATCATAAATAAGACAAAAGACAAACCTTTCGCGATGAAGAGAAGCAAATTCCAAGTAATAGCAAGGGATTTAGTGGTCGTTGACGTTGAGCTGATCATATTCCAAAGTTCGACCATTCAACTTCCCTCACCTATGATTGAAAACCTGATAGCCATGATGGGCATCAGCTAACGTACTGACCGATGTCAGCTCATAAGCTGATAGGAATCAGTATGTCAGTGTTTCAGCCGGGTAAGCCGATCAATATCCAGTAATGTAATCTGACTGCCTGAAAGCTCCAGCATCTCTTCGGCCCGTAAATCACTCAATACCCGGATCACGGTTTCGGAAGAAGCCCCTACTAATTGAGACCAGTTCTCACGCGATAACGTCATGGATAAGGAGCGATTACCACTCGACGGTTCGTTGGGGGGCAGCTTTGTGGGCATACGCTTCGATTCATGGGCCACGGAATAAAAGGTACGATGAACTAGCAGCAAAGCCTCCGCAACCCGTTTCCGAACGGGTTGGTAAGCCAGTTTAAGTAAGCGTTCGTCGCGTTGATTCAATTCAATCGCTAGCAGACGCATGAAGTAAGCGCCTATATCGAGGTGATTAGCTACGAATGCCAGAAATTCAGCTTTGGGAAGGGTACAGATTTCCGCATCCAGTAGCACTTCGGCCGATTCGCCATGAGGGTTGCTTAGTATCAAACCCGGCAAGCCGACAAAATCACCCTCACCTGATAAAGTGGTGATGAAGGCATTGCCGGAAGCATCGGTTTTAAAATGCTTTACCTGGCCACTCCGAATATAAAAAAGATTTATCGGCGCATCCCCCTCTGTGAACAGAACTTGTTTCTTCGTGTAGCGAAGGGAAGAATAAGGTATTCCATCCGCATGCCGAAACGCGTCCAGAAAATCGGATAGCCCTGGCTGATCGACACCCTGTCCTGTTTGCTCAGCTTTTTTCAGTCGAAGTTCGACAGCCGCTAGCAGGTCAATGTCGTCGATTGGCTTGGTCAGATAGTCATCGGCACCCAGGTTCATGCCATTACGGACGTGGGCAGGGTCAACTTTTGCCGTCAGAAAAATAAAAGGTATCCGGGCGGTAGCTGGATCTTTGGTCAGAATATGTAAGACGCCATAACCATCCAGCCCGGGCATCAGGATATCGCATAAAATCAAATCAGGTCTGGCCGATCGGGCAAACTCAACGCCTTGCCTGCCATCAATAGCCTGAACAACATGGTACCGGGCCATTTGCAACATCTCGGCAATGTTTTCACGGACTTCCTGTTTGTCTTCGATGACCAAAATGGTTTTCATGCTAGCTAGTTTGTTAAAGGCAGTTGAACCGTGAAGGTAGTTCCCTGGCCTACCTGGCTCGTAAAGGTTATTGATCCCCCCATCAATTCCGCATAGCGTTTAGCCAAGTATAGTCCCAGGCCTGTACCCTGAATGGGCACGGCGTTACGAGCACGAAAAAAATGACTAAATAGCTTGTCTTTATCCGCATCAGGAATACCAATACCCTGATCGGAGACCGTAAAGATAGCGTGGTTGTGTTGAGTAGCGCTAACCAACTGAATATCTGTATCCTCAGCAGAATATCTGCTCGCATTGATTAGTAGATTAATCAGGATATTTTTGAGAAGCTGACCATCCAGATTAAGCCATAAAGGCCCTGTTTGCGGAAGGTAATGAAACAGCTGCCTGGGTTTTGCCATGGTCTCCACACTGGTGATCGCTTCCTGACAAAGAGCGGTAATCTCCATCGGCAGGGCATTAGACCCTACGGCATTCTGATCGATCTGACTGATGCTCAGAAAATCATTGAGCATACTGGTTAAACTATTTACTGCGGCTTTAATGCGTTGTATATGGCGCTCCCGATTAGCGCCCTCCTCAGGAGCGCTATACCGGCTAATAAGCGAAGCTGAAGACAAAATGGTCATCATCGGGGTGCGAAACTCATGGGAGGCCAGTGTAATAAAGTTTGATTTCAATTCATTCAGCTCGCGCTCCCGAACGAGCAGCTTGCTTTGTTCTGCTTCGACATGACGATGCCTCGCAACCACATCCTGCGCTTGCTGCAGGGCGGATTGGACAAGATCCAGTTCCTGCCTGCAGTCGGCTACCTGCTGAAGCAGTTGCTGATAAGTCTGTTCGAGTTGAGATATGTGCCGATTCTCTTCGTTATCACCCCCGATTTGTTCTGTGTTTAGGTCGTTCATCGTTGCTATTAATATAGGAAGCTTTTCAGGCGAAGCGAATCCAATCGACTGTGACACGAATGGTAAACGGAGAGAAGGGGTACGTATGTTTAAGGCAAACCGACATTACTTAATCCACGCAGGTAAGCATAAAGCGATCAACGTATCTAAATTTAACGATATACAAGTTAAATAAAAAGGCTACATAATCGGTAACCACTAGTTGGCATCAGTTAACCTCAAGTGTGATACACTTAACACATTTGGCTTAGGATTGATCCTTATTGTGTCTGCCCATTCATCAACGTGATGAGCTTTGCACAAATAGCCTCTCGGGTCAACACTTTTCAGGACGGGTCATTGTAAAAATCGTTCACGAAAACCTCCGAATTAATGATACACAAATTGCACATCGTCTCACTTAGGAGCGTTTAAAGATACACCAGAAGATGGCCTGATAGGGGGTTGTTACCAACTGTGCATTAATAGTATGTCGTATATGGTAGAGCAAGGACAGAAGAATAAAACGCCCCGAGGGGCATTTTACGCTTAGCTTCTTGAAAAGAGGCAAACTATACGCTTAATGCCATATCATTAAGTCAATTATAAATCCTAATAGAATGGCCGAGATTGTGAAACTGATCATACCCAATAGGTAGGCCGAGAAGGCTTTTGCATAATTGAAAACTCGATCTCTTCCGAAAAAATCACCGATTGCCCAAGAACAATAGCCAACACCGATCACCCCACCTATAGCCATTAGTTTTGCTCCTGTCAAACCTTGAAGTAAAGCAAACAAGGAATAGATCAACATACTAATTCCCATCACAAAGCAAAGAAGGATCAGTAGTTCAAATAAGTTGTAAGAGCGTTTTCTAAAAAATAATGTTAACCAAAGGGCAATGAATATCCCCATCATAATATTTGCATACCCATAATGAGATTGTATCCATTTGAAAATTTTAACCGGTGTCGCCAACTCACCTCCTTCAAAATTTATGTACTGATCGTCAATGTGAAAAAAGTTGATAGAAAGCGAGTAGATCAAAGAAGTGATGATAACGAAAATAACGGGTTTGACCAGTCGGCTTCTGTTCTCAGAAAGGTAGTTTCTTACGTTTTGTCCCGGATTAAGTACAAGCTCTTTAACGGTAAACAAAATACCCCGTTCAACATGCAGAATGTGTTCAATTTCGTGGAGAATGTAATGCCCGTCAATTCGCTTGAGACTTGCCGGTTGCCCACATTCTGGACAAAATCTTGAGTTTATTTCGGTGTTACAGTTATTACAGTTCATTCTGAATGTACAGGGGCTCGTCTTCCAATCGTTCAGTTATCCGTAGTAATCAGTACGCTGAGTCTACCGTTTAGTGCAATCGTTAGTGCGTTTTTGTGGTAGTCAACCGGCTTGCCAGATCACTTGAGGAGTAGGTACTTGCTGATAAAAGTAAGGAAATGCGGGTACTCAATCAATCCTCGGGAGAACAAGTCGGCTAACTTTGACCAAGCAGCTTGGGGTTTAGAAAGCCGTAAGGCACCGTCTGCTTCATTCACTTTACCATTAACTTCTCCAACCAAGCAGATTAAATGCCTCACTAAGGAGCTTTTTGTGAGACGATATAAATCACAGGCTACTAAAGCCAGTTAGCATATCGGCTCGCTGTTTTCGCTGACGACCCACTAAAGCTTAAAAGCTGCTCTTTTCCCCGTAAGGTTGGCTGGTTTAGCCTCACAATGATTTATTATCCACATCCTGGCCCGCTTCCAGTCAGGAGCGGACAGACCTGTACGTTTTCGGACAATTAAACTACTGTCATACAGCGTAAATTATTGACAGTAGGACAATTACACTTGTGGCATCTAATTTGTTTAGCAAATAATAAGAAAATACAAGTGACACTCAAACCACTATGAGCAGAACGTATTTAGGCGAATTTGAAGAACTCGTCCTGTTGACCGTAGCCATCCTGAATGGTGTAGCCTATGGACTCAATATCGCCGAAGAACTCAAGCAACGAACCGATCGCTCCATTAACCTCAGCGGGGTGCATGTAGCCCTCTACCGGCTGGAAGAAAAAGGCTTCGTCAAATCGGAGCTGGGGGGGGCGACGGCCGCTCGCGGAGGACGCCGTAAGCGGCTTTTCTCAATTACGGCTTATGGTAAACGCACCCTGGACGAGCTGCGGCAGGTCCGCAATGGCTTGTGGGAAGCTATACCTAACCTGTCCTTCTCCTAGATATGGCCCAACCTCCCCATAACCCATTACCGCCCGCCTGGGCGGATCGGCTGCTCCGATTGATCTGTCCCGCCGAGCTACAGGAAGAACTACTCGGCGACTTGCATGAGCAGTTTAAAGAGCATGTGGCCCAGCTGGGTGAATCGACGGCTCAACGACGCTACATCTGGGAAGTCATTCGCTTCTGCCGACCCTATTTCATTAGCCGTCAACTGCAACTGGCCGATTTAAACCCGTATTCATCCTTGTTTTTTCTCCGTCCGAGTATGCTCAGCAGTTACCTCAAAATCGCCTGGCGAAATCTGTGGAAACACAAATTGTTTTCCTTCATTAACGTATTCGGACTGGCGTCAGGACTAACCGTTTGCCTATTAGCGATGGCCAGCATCAAAGGAGCCTTTGACCTTGACAGCTTCCACGCCCATGCCGACCGAACCTATCGGATTCTGACCGATGTCGTCCGTTTAAACAACGACGTATCGCCGTTTGCTACCTCACCGATGCCCCTGGCAGCCGCCCTGAAAAAACAGTATGACTTTGTGGACCAAGTTACCCGGGTTGTGCCTACCCGTAACGAGTTTTTGGGCAACCACAAACGGCTCACCATGAAAGCGTACGCGGTGGATACGGCGTTCTTCCAAATCTTCAATTACCCGCTGGCTAAAGGCCTGCCCCCTACCCAACCCAACACGGTCGTGCTGACACCCCAAACGGCCGGAAAGTTTTTCGGTTCCGGCAATCCGATCGGCCAAACGCTATACAACCCCGGGTTGGGAACCTTTACCGTAACGGGCGTGCTGGCTAAACCACCCACCAAATCCCACCTGGTATTCGATATGCTGATGTCATGGCGCGTGTCTGACCAATCCCGGGCGGCCTATGCCGACTGGCAGCCGTATACGATTGGGTATACCTATGTTATGCTGAAGCCCGGCACACCCCTCCAATCGCTCGAAAAAGTGCTTCCGACGGTGCACAGCCGGGCGACACGTGATTTACAGTTTAAAGACATCAAAGGCTATAGCTTTCGTACCCAGCGGCTCGATCACCTCTCCCCCAGTCGCGAAGAGTTGAGCTTGGGGACCCACGAACCCAGCTTGGCGGGGCTATTGGTCGAGTTTGGCGTAGGCTTAGTGACCTTGTTGATGGCCGCCTTCAACTACATTAATCTGACGCTGGCCCGCTCGCTGAGCCGCGCCCGCGAAGTGGGTATTAGAAAAGTAGCGGGGGCATTGCGTTCGCAATTGATTGGGCAGTTTATGGCCGAATCGGTCGTGTTGTCGCTGCTGGCGCTGGGGCTGGCCTTTGGCCTACTTGAATTCATCAAACCGATGGCTTTCGTTCGGCAATGGCTCATAAGTGGCGTCCAATGGGACTGGACGATCTGGACTGCGTTTATCCTGTTTAGTATTCTGGCCGGGTTACTGGCGGGTATTGTTCCGGCTCGGATCCTATCGGGTTTTGAACCGGCGCGGGTGTTACGCAGTCAGACCGGATTACGGACCATTCGCGGCATTTCGCTCCGTAAATCGCTGATTGTGCTTCAGTTTACGATCTCGCTGATCGCTATGATCGGCCTACTGACGATGGTACGTCAGATGAACTATATGGCCACGGGCGATTACGGCTTCCGACGGGATCGTATTCTCATCCTGCCTCTCAGCGATGTTCCTGTTGAGCGATTGATGAATGAACTGGACCGGGTGGCGGGCGTTGAGCGGGTCGGCGCCACGTCCGAACTTCTGGGTTCGCACGGGGGAATGAGGCAATGGGTAAAACGCAGGCGGGCGAGCCAGGATTCGTCGGTGGCCTTTATCTCATCGGTTAACCACCAGTTCGTATCTACCCTGAATCTGACGCTGCTGGCGGGTCAGAACCTGCCCCAAGCCACAGCCGATACCTCGGGACGACTGGTGGTGATCAACGAAGAAGCCGTTAAAGCCTTGCGGTTGGGCAGCCCCCAGGAAGCCGTTGGCCAATCGGTATGGCTCAACGACACTACGGACGTATCCATTGCGGGGGTGGTAAAAGATTTCCACTTTACGTCGTTTTCCTTGGCGGTCGAGCCGTTGGTACTCCGAAGTATACCCAGCCAGTATCGCTACGTCAATATCGGGGTAGCCGCCGGGGCCGAAGCCGCCGTGCTAACCGATGTTCAACGCATCTGGAAGCAGCTTAGCCCCTACCAACCGTTTGAGGGCCAGTGGTACGAGGATTTTCTGCGGGAACGCCATTCGCACCATGAGGATACCAACTTCATGTGGCTGTTGATTGGGCTGGCATTTTCCATTGCCTGTTTAGGTCTGCTGGGCATGGTGACTTACAACACCCAAACCCGGGTCAAAGAAGTGGGCATCCGTAAAGTACTGGGTGCTGAGGTTGGTCAGCTTGTCTGGTTACTGTCTGGCGATTTTGTGCGGCTGTTGCTCATCGCCGGTGTCATGGCGTTGCCGCTGGGTTATCTGGCGGGCTACGCCTTTCTGGTGCATTTTGCGTATCGCGTCAGTATCGGTGTTGAAACGCTCGGCCTTTGTCTGGTTGTCCTGCTGGTACTGGGCAGCCTGACGATTGGCCTGCGGACCTACCGGGCTGCGCTGATGAATCCCACCGATAGTTTACGTTCGGAATAAAGTCTTGCTCCCAATACGTACATCGGAGGGCATTAAAATGGGTTGGTCATTCGAGCAAGGCATGTCCCCAAGCGGCAATACATAACGGCAAAACCACCTCTTGTCGCTCTTGGCCAAAGCTCAAATTGGTAACCAATCGGCTATACCAATGAGAAGGATAAGAGATTGTCGACCAATAAAGGCCTACTGGCAGGCCCAATAACCTGTATGACAACGACTCCAGCGATGCTTCAACTTTCGATAACCACTTTTTCACACGTTCACTCATAGCCCTATGCACTCGACTACGTTCTTTCTCCGATGTTGGCTCATTACCACCGTTGCTGTTTTGCTACTCCTCTATGACCCATTGCTCACAAAAGCCCAACCCAATGTCCATGACGCGCCGATGCTTTCGGATTCAGCCAAAGGCTATTGGCGGCTCCATACCGACTATGACAGCCGCCTGACCCGGGTCAGCTTTTATTCCCTTCAAGACCAACTGCTCTATCAGGAAACAATCAAAGATCGCTATGTGAAGCTGACCAAACGAACGATGGCCGAGTTTGACGATTTACTGGCCAGGCTAGTGGAGGGCCATTTAGTGACTGACCGGATTAAATCGTACGATCTACCACCTATTGGTCAAGAGGCACCCAGCCCACCGTTTTCCCTACCCGCATCCAAGGAGCAACTGGCTGAGTCATCGCAAGCCGGTTCTGATCAACTGGCGGTAGAGTTGATCCAGATTGAGGACAAAAAGGTAAGACTATGGTACAAGAACCTGGCTCAGCAGCCGCTCCTGATTCGCATTCAGGATGAGGTTTCACAAAATATGTACCGAGCTACCCACACCGCCGAAACCAACAGCAAGGTGTTCAATTTGAGCGGGCTTCCTGCTGGTCATTATCGGTTTAAAATCGACTGCGGGCAAACGATTGTTCAGTATAGTCTGGTCATTGCGGGGGATGAGGGCCGGATCAAACTAAACCGGCTGGCCACCCCCTCTGATCGCTCAAACCACTAAAATGCGAACTACTTATAAAACCAGTTGGTCAGTATGGTTAGGGGTAGTTGACAGGCCCTTTAAACGAACATAGTCAGGAAGTCAGTGGTTCGTGATGATTGCGGAGAATTCTCCTGGTTAGGCTGCCCACTTTTGTTTTACTTGTGGCACAGCTGCGCGCTTATTGTGGCCAGTCAGTTCATTTCATGGTCGAAGCTATGGTATTCAATGTATTGTTAGTTCTCGACCAGCCAGTTAAGAAGCAGTCGAAGAAAATGAGCGTTTTGAGAGAATTCTAACTTTGACAAACTGGCTTCGTGATCACACCTATAATACAGAAGAGCCAGTATAAATTGGCTCTTCTGTACGTACTGATTATAAGCTATTTTTACCGTTTACTGGCGACAAAAGGGGCTTGCCCAATGTAATGCTGGTCGGTAAGCTGAGTTAATAGAAAGTCGGCTAAATCAACGGCCGTAATCAGTTGACCGGGTAGATGATTAAGACTTACCTCAACGCCACCTCTAGCGGGGTCCTGGGTAATCAGAGGGACCCGTACATACGTCCAATCCAGTGAGCTTCCGGAGAGTACCTCAAACTCTAACCGACGGTTATCCATAAACAACGGAAAATGCTGTTGCATATAATCAGCGGCTTCTTGGGTCTTCTGGTCCAACGCTTCACGGCCTGTCACAAACAGACTAGTGACCACCACACAACGACGAATACCCAGCTCTTCCATACTGGTGACGAACGTCTGAGTCGCAACCGTCATCATGGGTGTAGGCTCTCCTTTGGTGTGACCCAGTGTACTTAACAAAGCGTCAGTGCCTTCCAGCAGTTGGTGGACACAAGCCCGATCACGAACATCACCATGAACAATCTCGAGCCGTTCATGGGCTAGATTAAACGCTTGAGGGTGGCGTAGCAGAAGCCGGACAGCATAACCGGCGGCCAGCGCTTGTTGGACCAAGGGGCTACCCGCTTTACCCGCCCCACCCAGAATAGCAATCGTTAATTGATTATCAGTTGTCATGCTACTAACATGCTTTTGACGGCTAGTGGGAACGGTACACTCAACCGTCAGGGTGAATTGCCTACAACAACGTCAGGATGTTAGCCAGCAGACCAATACATTCCTTACCGTGGCAACAAATTAGGAGTGAGAACCAACTACCCGCCTAAGGTGAGTTGGAGAAGTCGTTTACGTGTCAGAGGATGGACATCCTACCCTTTTTTAGAAAAAGGGGGTAAACGTAGGGGGGATATGTTAGTAGCCTGTAATGAGCCAAAATTAAAAAACTATTTTGATTAGTTGGCTATAGCGGTAAAAGGTACCTCTATCCGGGTTCAACGTTGCGGTCGGTACCGGTCAAAATTTGACTGTGTAGGGATAGTGTGAGATGCTCAATTAATCTTGCATTGAGAGCCTTTTATGGGACAATTGTTTTTTACTGATTGCCAATGCCAGGTAGTAACGTATCGTCACTTACTACCAGACTCGTATACCCAACGATTTCCTAATCTCATTGTGAAAATGTTCATGGTTGGTCGTATTGGTGTTACTTAGGCTCACAATCGTAAGATCTTCCTCTTGCAGATAAGATAACAGAGCATTCGCGCCTGCGATGCGACCGGGGCGTTCGGCTATGGTATAGGTCTTACCCTCAACAGAATATTTTCTAACCCACAACCCATACCCATAACTATCAAGCTGCGGTGAGCTAGTCAAGAGCAAGGCCAACGTAGCGGGTTTTAACAGCTTGTTAGCAAATAAGGCATTCGCAAACGTCAGCACATAGTTTACCGTCGAATACATTGCTCCGGCGGTGAAAAAGTTTTCGATATAATAGGGAATATCGTTATAGAGCTGGTTGGTTTTAGGGTTTAACGAGTAGGTGCTGGCTAGCTGTTTAATGACTCGCTGATCAATCAAAATACCAGTTTCTTTTAACTGTAGTGGGACTAAAATTCGCTCAGCCAGTACCTCGGGATACGATTGATGACAAACCTGCTCGACAATCTTTCCCAGCATTAGAAAGTCTCCATTGTTATACTCAAAATGAGTGCCTGGACTATATTTTAATGGATTGTTGTAGTACTTCAAAAGCAACTCATCAGTGGTGTAGGAATTTTGTATGTTCTCAATCCCCCGGTTCTCAATGTTGTCGATTCCGTAGCTATGATTCAACAGATGGTGGACCTTGATCTGAAATGACTTTTCATCCGTCAGGCTAGGCAAATAGGTATGAATTGGCTGGTTTAAGTCTAATTTGCCCTCTTGAACGAGTTGCATAACGATTACCGAGGTAAACAGCTTGGTAATTGAAGCAATCCGAAAGCGAGTATGTTGTTGAATAGGAATATCAAATGAGCGGTTGGCTACGCCGAACGAGTTTTGATAGATAAGTTTACCTTTTTGTTGAACCACCAAGGTGCCGCTAAATTGGTGTTCTTTTACATAAGCTTGTACTGAGCTATCTACAGATTTAGCTTGTGCAAACACGTCAAAATACGCTGTTAAGAAAAAAGGATTATGAGTAGACACGTTCGAAAGACATACATGAACATAAAAAGTGAATGTTTATTCAAATTTATGTATAACATAGTAGTATGTTATACATATTAGTAAGAATGGCGTTTTTTGGTGTTAGAAGGTAGTAGAGCTATGAAATCAATTAATTTAGTAAAGAAAACTCAGCCAAGTTACTTAGCGTCGTATGCTAGGCTATATTAGCTGTTAGCAGATAAATGCAAGAAAAAGTAAACTAAAAATCGCCGACTGTAATAAGCTCCTACTCACAATAGTCCGTCTGTCACCTTTTCAGTGCAAATGTATCAACAGCTACCAGCCAAAAATTGGATAAATGCGAACAAGGTGGAATTACTTCTTCCAAGAGAGCAAGTAGTCTACTGGGTTGAGCTGCTTAGGTATCGTTCCTGCGATAGATCGGAAGGTATTCGTAAAGTGAGCGTTTTTCAGTCATGGGTTTGTTTCGGAATATACTCCCTTGTAATCAACTATCAAACTAAGGTCATCAATGAGCAAACTTAATAATGAAACAGCCGCCGTTAAGTACACGACAATATTAGCCCGAGAAGAAAGTCCATAACACTACCAGTTGATTGACAACTAGGTTCATAACGCCATTCGTGTGGCTTCAAGCCCATTTTTAGTAGGGTGCTTCTTTCTATTGTTTACGCTTATTTAGTGTTGGGATAATATGGTTCAAGAGCACTTCGAAGGGAAGTTTGCCACGCCAGTTGCCGTAATTGCTGCCCGTAAATACGGCTGTTATGTTGTAGTCTGGGAGCCACATTAGGTATTGACCACCATTGCCCGAAGCAAACAAGACGTCGGTATTGATATCCTGATAGATCAATCGCTCTTTATACCAATAGAAACCATAGCGGGCACTTTCATACTTAGCATCAGGAATTTTGGAATAACGAACAAACGAAAAATCAATGGGTATCTGGCAACTTGTCGATGCTTCGATCCATTTCGCACTCACGATTTGTTTGCCGTTCCATCTTCCCTTGTTTTTAACCAGATTAATGATTTTGAGCATATCTGTGGGTTTCATGTAAAATGAGCCAGCAGTCATACCTTGGCCTTTGGGCGAAACGGTCCATTTATAATCGATAATACCCAACGGTTGAAACAGGTTTTTCTTAGCAAATTCCATCACACTCATACCACTCGCGCGGGCGATGATTTCTCCGACAAGCATCGGCTCGTTCGAATTATAAGACCAGTTTAGCCCCGGTTTCCTAATTAAGCTAACCCCTAAACAGTAGGCTACCCAATCTTGGGTTTTCACCATTTCGGTTTCGCATTCGGGCCCCACTTCATAAAACTCTTCGCAGTTTAATCCTGACCGCATTTCCAACAAGTTCTGAAGGCTGATGTCGCGTTTGGCTTGATCGGTCAGGTCAGGAAAGTAACGGCCCAGCTTATCATCCAGGGCTAGGATTTTTTTATCAATGGCAATGCCCGCTAACAGACTGGTTATGGATTTGAACGAGGAACGCGTGTCATGGGGCGTGTCTTTGTTGAACTCATTAAAATACTGTTCGATGATCCGTTTACCATCCTGCTCGACGAGAATAGCATCAATTCTAGCGTACGTTTTATTCGCAAATTTTTGTTTTAATTGCTCACCCAATGGTTGATCGATTGGCTGTGCATGGCAGGTTAACAACGCTAACATGGCGAGGACAAAAATTATGGTTTTCATAAATGGTAGGTGGCAAAAACTCTGATGGCGCTTAATTTATCGACCTTAGCTAATCGTAATTTTAACACAAATTCATGAACGCTCCCGTGTCTCACCTGGTAGCGTTTTCTGAGATTGATCTAAATTACCACCGAAGGAGACGGAAGTTCAAAGAAAGATTAGACGTGCAATAGCCAACGAATCAGCCAAGCAAAGAAGCAAAGGGCTCATGTCTGAACACGTAAAGCAGAGTCAACCACACAACGTTTGGCTCAATCTGTCCGGTGTTTGGCTTAGATGAACGCTGAACTTCATTTACTTTTACAGCCTGATTCAGCTAGACTATGTCCTCGGCTCCCTCTACTCAACAAGTCATTTTTGTTGTACCCCCTCAGGTCCACGTATTAGATCTGACCGGACCCGTGCAGGTATTTTACGAAGCGGTCGAGTACGGAGCACCCTATCAGTTACGCTATTGCTCCTTCCAACATCAGCTTGTCAGTTCAGCGGGCCTGCTTATGGGGCCAGTACAACCCTTTACTCAGCTGCAATTGCAGCCCGACGATCTACTCTTCATCCCGGGCATGGAAATGGAGTACATCCGGTCAACGGCCCTAAAAGCAGAGCACGGCTTCCTGACCCGGATCCGCGAGCAACACCGTAAGGGCGTAATTATATGCTCCGTTTGTACGGGGGCCTTTTTAGTGGCTCAGGCTGGCCTGCTGGATGGCCGAAAATGTACGACTCACTGGAAACGGTTAGCCGAGTTGCAAACGACGTACCCCCGAGTAATTACTCAGCCCGATCGGTTATTTGTCCAAGACAGCGGAGTCTATACCAGTGCAGGGGTTACGGCGGGGATTGACATGGCACTGGCGATTCTGGAAGAGCGGCAGGGACCCTTATTCGTCTCGAAGATAGCCCGCGAACTGGTTGTCTATTTACGCCGTGGTCCCCACCATTCGCAGAAAAGCGTTTATCTTGATTATCGCAATCACATGAACGTGGCTGTTCACCAGGTACAGGACTGGCTGATTACTCATCTGCAAACCAGGATCACCCTAGACGAGTTGGCCCAGGTGGTGGGCATGAGCACCCGTAACCTGACCCGAGCATTTCGCAAAGAGACGGGCATTTCAATTCATGACTATACTACATTACTCCGATTAGAACGGGCCCGTACCCTTCGGCATAATCCTGGTATGACCATGGAGGCTATTGCCCAGCAATGTGGTTTTCAGAATGCTCGTCAGCTGCGTCGAATCTGGCAACAGGACGCATCGACGAACAGGACCCAATCACTTATTTAAACTCAATGAACAAATCGATGAAACCTGAATTAAGTAAGCCGAAGGGTCGCACCAATAGCAAAAGCCGGGTCTCTGGCCGTTGGTGGTGTGTTTGTTTGGTGGTGATATGCGTGCTTGTTCCCCTTGAAGCGGCTTTTTGCTGTACCATATTTGTGCTGACAGATGCGAAACGGACCTTATTTTTTAATAACGAAGATTACTCGAATCCAGCCACTCGCATCTGGTTTCTACCCGCCACCAAAAACTATTATGGCTGTGCCTATCTGGGATTCAATGACGGCTGGGCGCAGGGTGGCGTCAATCAGTACGGATTGGCTTTTGACTGGGTTGCTGGCGCAAATGAAGCGTATACGCCAGCCTCAAACCTGAGAAGTCTTCAGGGTAACGCGGCCGAGCGAATGCTTGAATCCTGCAAAACAGTAAACGACGCCATCACCTTTTACCAACGCTACGCAGAACCCGGATTTGCTTCCGCCAGCATGTTGATAGCCGATAAGACGGGGGCTTCGGTCATCATTAGCGCCCAACAGGGACAACTCCATTTTAGCCAGTCTCATCAATCCAGAGGCTTTGGGTATGGTAACGAGTCGCTGAAGAAAATGCTTACCCCAACTCTCAGTCCATCGATCCAAAACGGATTGCCCATTCTAAAAGCCTGTCGGCAGGACGGTGTCTATGCCACTAAATATTCCAGTGTTTATGACCTAACCAAGGGCGATATCTTGCTGGTCTCGCCCACCGATCAGGGAGAAAGCGTAACCTTATATTTACCGGCAGAGCTGAAAAAAGGCGGCCATTATTATGACATTCCGGCGATCGGTCAGCAGCGCTCACTGCCGCTGATGCCGCTGGTTGCGGGCATGAACCGGTATTTGTGGGAAGGCTACGAACCTTTCCCGGCGGACGAGCCCGTCACAACCAGCTTAGTGCGAGAGGTGATTAGGAAAACTCAGGCCGGTACGCTTCGCCCAGCCGATTTTACGCCAGCGTTCTGGCAAGTACTGGCTCCGATTCAGAAGGATATACAGTCCCAGTTACAAAGGTTAGGTACGCTGTTATCGGTAAGACTTCTGGAGCGAAAGCAGTCATCGCGCTTATACCTGATGGATTATCAGAACGCCACGGTTCTTCAGCGCTTTGAACTTGATTCACTGAACCGTATAGCTACGATCAAGTCGGAAGCGGCGGAACTGAAAGTGAGCGTCGTACGGGAGAAATAGGGAGGTCTAATCAACCAATAAGGACTTTGGCGCGACATTATATCCGGTGCTGGGGCTTGCTTATCGAACGCGAAATAGGCTAAATCGCACAACCATTGTGGGTGCCTAAACCTAAACAAATGAACTATCTTCCTATTGTCATTGCCCTGCTATTGGTTCGTTCGGTTTGTGGGCAACCCCCATTGCCGCTCATCAAGGCAAACTCACCGAAGGTCGCTATCAACGATGGGGGCTATTTAGACAAAAATGCTTGGTCGCTTTCGCCCCGCGCCAAGCCCGATGTGTATATAGCCGGCAGAGCCAAGAAATCAAAACGGGTCACGTTTTATACCAACATAGACTCCATCAGTGTCAACCTGAAACCCGGTGCCTCGTTCGATTTCATCATTTTGCTCAATGAGAAGGATTCGTGTTACACCCGGATTAGCAGTTCAAAATTGGTTGACAGCCCGCTTAAACAAGCCCCCAATGGGCATGACACCATCCCGTTTATCCTCACTAAAGACAATGCCATTCACGTAAAAAGCATTCTAAACAACCGAGACACGCTGAACTTGCATTTCGATTTGGGGTCAATCGATTTTCGGCTGACAAAGACCGCTGTTTTGGGTAAAACAAACCTGCTGGCCAACCAACCCGATGCATTGGCGGGTCAAACGAAGCCTAACTTTAACCGCCTGGCGACGATAAACACGCTACAAATTGGCCGTCTGATTTGGCATAAACCCACCGTGGGCGTGGCTAATAATGCCGCACATGAAATGAACGGGCGATTTGGCTGGCGGGTGTTTGATAACAAAGTTGTGGAAATCGACTACGATAAAAGTCGGCTCATTGTTCATGACCGACTCCCCAAACGGCGAGCCGGGTATGTGAAATCGGACATCAAGTTTATTCAATCGTCATTCTGCGTCGAAGCAACCATCAAAACCGGTGGTAAGAAGTATGTGGGTGATTTTCTGTTCGATACGGGTTCGGACCTGGCCATGATTCTAGACAGCCTATGGATGCGTAATCAGGGGTTCCCCAGAAATCTGAAAGTCATCAAAAAGTTGACGTTTAGCGATGGCTCGGGCCGGAAATACGAGAGTTCGGTTGTCTGGGTGCCATCGCTGAGTCTCAATGGCTTTGTACTCGATATAATTCCCACATCACTGCTTGGCTACAAAAGCCCCGGTAGCTCTCAGATGAACTATTTTGGTAACGATTTGCTGAAGCGTTTCAACGTGATCATTGACTTGCAGAACGATCACATCTACTTAAAAACCAACGGTTTGGTGGGTGTTCCGTGTCTTAAACGGTCCTAAGGGTCATCTTTTCAACCGGATAAAAAAGTACCATGTATCGTCCACTCCCAGACAGTGTTAACTTACCCATAGTTAGCCTAGAGCTGGTCATGTGGCGTTCTATCGAAAAATTGTAGACGCTACATACTGTACATGTACACTCAACTGAAAGACTTCTTCGTCTCAGGTGCGAGCGTTTATGTAAGACAGTAATTTTATTAATATCTGTCCAATGTAATCTATTGCATACGGGCAAGCGAGCGTGGGTAAATGTTTTTCTGCGCCTATTGTTCTTTGCTACGCTTGGCTATTAGGATGAAGACAGCTTTCCCAGTAAGCGGTGATCAGGTTAAGCTGCCTACAAAGCTGCTCATAGGAAGTGGTCTACTGGAAAAAGCCCTGTACGGACGCCTTATAGGACTCCTCAATGGCATATCCCGAAGCGGTCGTGGTCAGAAAGATAAAAGGAATCGATCTTTGGCGCAGTCAGTCATTGTCGTTGAGCCGTCTCCTTAGCTAGAGCCCATTCATCAGGGGCATATTGATATCACACAGAATCAGAAAAGGCCGGTCCTGGGTTGTTTCCAGATCGGCCAGGACTGCTTCGCCATGGGGAAAGAAGAGAACCAAATTCGGGAGCGCTAATTGCTGGAGGGCTTGGCCGATAAGATACTGATCGTCCTCATCGTCGTCGATACACAGGATAGGTCCTGGGATGAGTATAGGTGAGCTGTGGGTTCTATTGACCCGGCGAAAGTAACCACGCTGCCCACAAAGACTAACCAAGTGGTTGTGTTTAGTCCAGATGCAGTAGCATCCGATCCACTACCTGCCTGGTCTCCGCGGTAGTAGCTCCCTTCAGGAGAAAGTCAGCCGCGCCGTCGTCGAGCAGTAGCTGCTGGTCACCCGGTGATTCACTGCCTGAGTATATGACCATCGGTACGGCCTGGTAGCCTACTTGCTGACGCAGATCAGCTTGCCAGTGGGGCACGCTATCACCTATCATCAGATCAAAGACAAACAAATGAATAGGTTGGCGTTGCCAGATCATTGAGTCCAGAAAGGTAGCTGGGGAGTCAAACCAGATCAGCTTGACCCAGGGCGCCTGGTGGCGAAAGGCGGACTGAAGCAACAAAAAGTCGTCTTCATCATCGTCGATCATGAGCACGTTTTTTGTTTCCACGGCACTAGTCAGGATAATATATACTAGACAACGTTACTGGACTATAGTTGATTATTGATGAACCATATTTCGCTTATACGGTCGTGGGATTAAGACCAAAAGCAAAATCCATTCGAGAAATAGACGCCTAAACCAGCCGTCGTGTCTCAAGTGGGGCGTTTTTATAAGATTGAGTGACCCAGCTGCTAGAGCTTAAAAATGGCCTTGCTTTGACGCCTATTCAACATCGTAAACCCAGACTAAGCGGGTAAATACACACAAAAAGTAGCGCCTTGATCCGGCTTACCACTGGCGGTGATGCCCCCCCCGTGGTTGGTCACCACTTTCTGCACGATGGCCAGGCCTACGCCCGTGCCCGCAAACTCATTCTTGCCATGCAACCGCTGAAACACCTGAAAAATCCGGTCCAGGTATTTTTCCTCAAAGCCAATCCCGTTGTCGGTTACCTCGATCAGGTGGTAGGTGGCTGCGGTACGAGGCGGTTTAACCAGAACCGGTAGCTCACTAGGCGAGATTAACCGGGCCTGGACCCTGATCTGGGGGATCACTACTGTTCCATCCCCGTCTGTGCGCCGAAACTTGAGGGCGTTACTAAGCAGGTTCTGAAAGAGCTGACCCAGCTGCAATGCATCGCCCTGAACCGTGGGCAACTCGGCCACTTCGATCTGGGCCCGGCTCTCCTCAATGACGACTGACAAGCTGTCCAGGACCAATCGGACTACCTTCCCCAGCGACACCGGATACGCCACGGCCTGACTAGTGGCGATGCGCGAGAAGGCCAGCAGGTCTTTAATTAAGCGTGACATGCGGCTGGCGGCCACCTGCATGCGGCCCAGGTACGCCAGTTCCTCCCCGCCCACCGACTCCGCCAGGCGCGTTTGCAAGAGATCCCCAAACTGCTGAATCTTGCGCAGGGGTTCTTGTAGATCGTGCGAAGCAATGTAGGCAAACTGCTCCAAGTTTTGGTTGGAACGCAGCAGATCCGTGTTGGCCTCTTCCAGGTGCGTGTTCAAAACGGCGTACTCCTGGTTACTGGCGGCTAGCTCCTGGTTGCTGGCGGCCAGTTCCTGGTTGGCCGTCGCTAGCTCGTCCGTGCGGCTTTGCACCTGCTGTTCCAGGTCGGCCGATAAGGTTCGGTAGCGAGCCTCGCTGGCACTCAGGCTCAATTCCATCCGCTTGCTGGGGTTGATGTCCGTAGCATGCACAATCACGCCCAGCACCTGACCTGTCGCGTCCCGATGGGGCGTGTAGACAATACGCAGCCAGCGGTCGGCCTGCATGCGACTGGGCGCGTGCATGTCGTACTGGGTGGGCTGACCGGCGTAGGCTTGAGCCAAGTGCGGCTCGGTTTGTTGATAAGCCGGCTCGCCGATAAATTCGCGGACGGTTTTGCCCATCACCTCGTCGCCCACCCCGAACCACTCCCGAAACACCTTATTGTAGGACTGGTAGCGCTGCTGAGCGTCCAGATAGAAGATCATGGCTGGCACGGTGTCTCTGAGCAGTTGCAGGTGCGCTTTACTCTCTTCAATTTTCTGGCGGGCCAGCACCTGGGCCGTGACATCGATGGCCACGTTGATGACGCCGTAAATCCGACCCGTCTCCTCATAGAGCGGGTTGTAGGCATGATTGAACCAGACCCGTTTGGCTTGCCCGTTCTGGATCATATCGGCCATCCCTTCCTCGTGGCGAAAGGGCTCTCCCGTCTCGAAGACGTGCTGGAGCTGGGCCAGAAAGGGCTGCCCGGCCAATTCAGGCATGGCCTGGTGCAGGGTTTTGCCGATCACCGAGGAGTCTTTCCCCCAGATCGCCAGCATCGGGGCATTGACTTGTTGAATGAGCATGTCCCGCCCCCTAAAGACGGCCGTCGCCACGGGAGTGGCCATCACCAGGTCGGCAAACCGGGCCTGGCTGCTACCCAGTTGTTGATGGGCCTGCACCAGCTGGGTCACCTCCTGGGCGATGCCCGTGAAGCGGTAAGCAATCCCTTGCTGATCAAAATAGGCTTTTCCCTGACAGTGCAACCATCTAAGCTGGCCGTCAATCGCCCCAATGGTACGAAATCGGATGTCGTAGTGACCCCCCGAGGCCGGGGTGAGCGCCCACTGGACGGCCTCATCAACCGCTTCCCGATCCTCAGGATGCATATAGGAGAGAACCTGATCATAGGGAACTAGGTCATCCTTTTGAAAACCATATAGCTCTTTGCAGCGCGCATCCCACCAGACTTGTTGCCCCGGGACATCTAGCGTCCAGGTACCAACTTGTGCGCTTTGGAGCGCCAGTCGAAGCCGTTCTAATTCGATTGCACTGTCATCTACTGGAAAATCAACCACCGGTAAATTAAAGGTCTAGAGCTGAAAACAAATTTAATCGATTTATCCAAACGGAAACCTGGCTACCGATAAATCCGATAGGAATCCTCCCTGACAACCCGCCTGCTCGACTACGCTTCCGTTTACGTTGAATCTTTTTGGTTCTCTTTGGACGTATGTATGAGGACGCAACCACTCAACGTTATGAAAACACTCATTGGCTTGTTTGACCGCTTTGACCATCTCGATACGGCGATAAACCGCTGGTTAGTGGCCCATAGCATTGCCCTTCTTCGCCTTGGTATGGGCCTGGTTTTCTTCGGGTTTGGCGTGTTAAAGTTCTTTCCCGGTATCAGCCCCATTGAAGACCTGGCCACCCGAACGACGCATATACTCACCCTGAGCGTGCTGTCGGGACAGAGTGCCATGAATTTTGTGGCAGCATTGGAATGCCTCATCGGTATCTGTTTTCTGACGGGCCGATGGCTACGGGTGGGTGTGTGGCTGATGGCCGCTCAGATGATCGGAGCGATGTCCCCCTTGCTCATCTTTCCGGGCGAGCTCTTTCCGGGCCCGCTTCATGCCCCGACCTTGGCGGCTCAGTACATCATCAAGGATATTATTCTGGTCGCTGCGGGTATGGTCATTGCCTCGACCTGGACGGGCGCCCGGATTGTTGCCCAGCCGCAGAGCCTGCGCAGTACCCTGCCCCGACGCTTGCCCAAGGTAGCGCGTGATTTTCAGTCGCTGCAACCCGCACCCGCGAGTAGGATCAGCAAAACGGCCGTCCAGTAAACTTATCCGGTAAAACAAGCGGTCTTCAGGCTGACGTCAAACCTTTCGCTATCCGATAGGTTACATGATCAATGAACGCCATTGAGTAAAACTCCCTATAAGCTGGCATGACCACGACTCCGCAGACCGAAGCCTATCTGGTATACACGCTCCAAACCGGACAAGCCTCCGCTTTTGCTACCCTGCACCGGAACTATTCATCGGCACTCTTCAACGTATTAGTTGGGTTGGTTGGCGATTACGAACGGGCAGAAGACCTGCTTCAAGATTCCTTTGTAAAGATTTGGACGCACATTCACCACTATGATCCGGCGCAGGGACGACTGTATACCTGGCTTTTGACCATCACCCGCAACGTTGCTCTAGATGAACTCAGAAGTCGAAAAGTGCACACAAAAGCCGTAAAATATATATCCCAGCGAAGTAGTGAATTGACCCAGCCCGTGGTCAACACCGGGCTGGTCAATGGATCTGTTTTCGCGCTACTGCCACCCAAACAGCGTCAAATCATGGAATTGCTCTACCAGAAGGGCTGGACCCTACTGGAAATCGCCAAAAAACTCAAGTTGCCCTTAGGAACCGTCAAAACGCGGGTGCGGATGGCGATTCAGACCCTTAAACAATTTTTCCACCAGGATATTTGTCTGTATCGGTAGAGCAATGGGGATCTAACGATTTCCATGGTAGTTTTACCAGACCTTCCTCTTTTTAAACGTACCTAAAAACCTGCTGGCCCAAAGCCGGTAGGTCTTAACGCCCACCAGCGGGGTGGCTGACAATGGGCGTATCCTTGTCTTTGCCAGACACGTTTCGCTCTTCTGGGCTTTGTCCTGCTTTTTCTCAAACCGGCTGACGCTGGTAGAAACAACTTATTCGCCAGGTCAGCAAAACGGCCCTGACCGTTTTAAGCGATCACCCCAAGGCAAATCAAGCAGGTAAGTAGACACAAAAGGTAGCTCCCTGAGCCAGCTCGCTACGCGCCGTGATGCCACCCCCATGATTTTCCACCACCCGCTGACAGATGGCCAACCCCACACCGCTTCCCGGGTATTGATGCCGGCCATGTAGCCGCTGAAAGACCTGAAAGATACGGTCCAGAAACTTGGTGTCGAAGCCCACTCCCTGATCCCGCACACTGATCTGGTGATAAAAGGGAACCTGATTCGATGGACGTACCTCGCTGGGGAGCTCATCGAGGGAGCGGTGAAGGATTTGCACTAACAGTGGAGCAATGGGAACAGCTACTATCTGAGGCCAAGGTTTTCTTAATTAAAGCAATCAAAGACGAAGATGATCTTCAAAATTTTATTTCCAAATAAAGTACAAACCGTTGGCTAATAACTAAATTGTATCTTTCCAAGACCTGTTGCATAATTTACAATATGTAATGTGAATTAACCTTTATAGGGGTCGTATAACCTTGAGGGGACAATCATAAAAAAACACAACTGGTGTTAGTTGTCAACACACTGAAAATAGCTTGCTCCTGTTGACTTGCCAAGCGAATCTGCTAGTGAGAGCCCCTGACTTCTAATGACTAATTGATTTAAAGCACTCTGATCAATTTGAGTCCAAGAACAACGTGGACCACTGCCCGGATCAGCTTCTATTTTGATCGTTTGCTCAGTCTTGCTATACCAAAGAATATGCTGCAACGTGAGATCTGGACCTGCTACCGGATTTGACTGGGTGAAAGTGTATCTAACTTTTTCATACTTGCTATTTGACAGCTCACCGTAACGATCAGCTAAATAAGCCAGTGCCTTGTGTTCCGCACTAGAACGGCTTGTGAACTTGCCTAAATTGTAATCCGGGCCGATAGCTGCAATATCACAGCCGGGTAGGCTAATGGTTATCAATAAGGCTGTAACGATTGAGTAAGAAAAGCGCATAACTGTTGAGTTGATTGTTTAGATAGGAGACTCATTCGTCCGTAAATGGTTGGAATGAATCCGTATGCTACGAACTGTAGTTGACAGTTATTTAAAACAAGCTGTCTCTTGAAACGCCCGAATTCTAGATACTCTCTTGTCTCATTGGGGAGCATTTTCGTAAGATTAATCAGTTGCTACGACTTGCCAGGCATTCTCTTACTAGAAGAAACCCCAACCTGCTGACGCTGATGAAAAAGAATGAAGTCTTCCACCCGTTCAAACGGCAGTTGACGGGCAATAATCCGTTTGTCTTTGTCCAGAATATAGATCGTCGGCGTCATCGCCACATCATACACGCGTTGAAAACTTAAGGTGTGGGTCCAATCATAGCCGTGAATCAAGTTGGTTAAGTGAAACTCCCGAATGAACTGCTTCCAATCCGCTTCACTGTCATCCACCGCAATGGCCGCTACCCGAACGCCTTTATCTAGGTAGCGATCCGCTAGTTGTTTCAGTTTTGGAGCCGTATCTCGACAATGCCCACAGTGGGGAGCATAAAAGAAAATGACGGTATAATCGGCTTTTAGATTTTGTATGCTAATCGGGTGCTGAAGCGTATCACTCGCCTTGAAAAATGGGAAGGCTTTGCCTACTTGCAGCGGTTTTAAGATAGCCACCCGTTCCCGCATCGTCTTCAGGGTTGCCGGATCACTCACCGGATACACACCCGTCAGCCAATATCTCTCGGCCATATGAATAAAGACCCCATCGGTCCCCACCACTTTTGGCCGTTCATATTGACTGGTAATGTACCAGATGATATAGGATTTAACCTCAGAAGCTTTCGCGTTACCCACCAGCCAATCGGCTTCCTTCACCAAGGAGTCCACGTTTTGGACGCTCAATTCGTGGATGTATCGATTCAGCTTGGTTTGTAAAACGGGGGTGCGAATCATCCGCTCATCATGCCAATTATAGCCGTCCCAGTAATGCGCTTTATAGTAGGTAAAGACCCAATTCGAGTCGGGTCTTCCATTGGCAGCCTTGGGAGCTGTCGGTAGAGTTGGCTCCCCCGTCGCTTGGAAGAGTTCGACGGCAAACGAGCCCTTATGCTCCTTCATGAATTGCGCTTGGTAGGCTTCAGCCCGCTTGGATAATTGAGCCAATCCATCCTTAGTTGTCGTATTGTCAGCGGATGTACTAGCCGCTTTAGTCTTCAACTTGATCGCCGTGGCTTCGTCGTTGAACTGGCCTAATTGCTGCTGGTAAGCGTAGAACAACTCATTCTCTTTCGATTGGCTGACCTTCATATGCTTAATTAGATTAGCCGTATCTGTCTTAAAGGAAAACCGCTGTTGCTGGGTAATGATTAAGTGGAGCCCCATGTCCCGTTTCGAGGAAGGAACGACTAGGTAAAGCCCTTGTGGTAAGGGCTTATCCCCTTCAAAAGAAAAATACCCTTGTGCATTTACACGAACGGTATCCTTTGGAATGAAGGAGGTCGCTCCATACCAATGAGCTAGTACCAGGGTTGAGTCATGCATTCCCTGGATGTGTCCCTTTATTTTAAAGCCATTGGTTGAACGGCCCGAATTGGTCTGAGCGATGGCATTGGCGCACAGGGTTAGAACTAGAATGAGCTTGAATAAACTGGTCATATATTTTCTTGTAGAACCCACTTTTTGCCGATAGTATGGAATCAAACCATACTTAAAATCAAGACGATAGATTATCCGACTAAGATAAAGGAAGAAAAGCAAATACATGACCTCTGCTGCTTCTCATTCTGGTGAGCGTTTACTAAGATAGAGAGCGATAAGGTTACAAATTATAACTACTCGTTATCAGTAGAAATAAACCTTAATGATTGGGCATTTCTATTGATTCAGTCATCACTCCTTAGACTTTCAACCGGATTTTGTATGGCGGCTTGGTACGAACGATACCCCACCGTCAACAAGCAGATCAAGAGCGATAGCAGAAATCCGCTTAGGAAAAGGGTAACGCCGGGTGTTACTCGTTCGGGAAATTCCATCAACAGGGCAATCCCTAAAACATGAGCTAAAGGAGCCGCAATGATAAAAGCGACGAGGATCAAGATAACCGACTCTTTCGTAAAGAGTAGCATTACATTGGGTACGGTGGCTCCCAACAGTTTGCGAATGCCAATTTCTTTAGTTCGCTGAATGGCCATAAAGGACACCAAGCCGTACAAGCCCAAACAACCAATCAGGATCGCTAGAAAAGAAGCCACGCTTAGGACCGAGAAAATGAGATTATATTCGCCATACAAGCGATTGATGGACTCATCCATAAATTGATATTTACATAAATAAGCAGGATAGGCTTGTTTCCAGGCCGCTTCAATCCCCTGTAGCGTCTGGGCAGCACCCCCCGTTGAGATCGCTAGCACAAGGCCGGTGAATTTTTCGGGATTGTACAGGATCGTGATCGGGTCAATCCGGTTGCTCATGGGCTGGGTGTAGGAATCTTTCATCACACCACCGATTGTTACGAGCTGATCGTTCAGCGTGTAGGTAACGCCAATAGCGGATGCCGGATTGGTAATTCCCAACGCCTTTATCAACGATTCATTGACTAAAACCTGGGCCGGAGACTGGCTGCTACTGGCGGATAGATTTTTTCCCGCTAGCAAGCGCGTCTGAAAAGCGTGGATGTAGGACGTATCCGCATAGCTGACAATGCCAGCGTGCTTCTGTTGCGGGTTGGTATAGAACGCCCCCGTTTCATTCCCTACATTGCCAAAACTGTAGCGAAGCAGGCCAGGAACGTTTTGTAACGCTTGCCGCAACCGCTCATGTTGTCCCGCTTCATTGCCCCGCAGTGCGGGAATTAATACAATCGCTTTGGGGTCGTAGTCTAAGGGGCGCTCCTTAAAGGAATTGACTTGGTTGGTCATAATCAGCGTGACAATGATCAGCAGCTGAGCCCCAATAAATTGTGTGACAACCAGCGCTCGCCGTAGGGAAAGTCCCTTGGCCGTTCCACTGTAAGTTTGTGACTTCAAGGCGAGCACCGGTTTGTAACCCGATAGCACAAAAGCCGGATAAAACCCGGCTGCCAACGTGATAACCAGCGTGACTAGGCCGATAAAGAGGAGGGAAGCAGGCTGGGTTAGTTGGCTAAATTGAAGGTACTCTCCCCCGTAGAGTTTGTTTAGTTCACCAATCCCTATTTTCGTTAAGAGTAGCCCGGTCATGACAGCTAATGCCGTGACGACGAAAGCTTCACTCAGGTGCTGCATAATCAACTGAAAACGGGAGCTACCCATTGATTTTCGGATGCCGACCTCTTTCGCTCGTTTTAAGGCTTGAGCAGTGGCTAAATTGATGAAGTTGATGCAGGCAATGAAGGCGACCAGGCCCGCAAGGATGGCCAAAATAATCATCACCGGTACGGGAAAATCGTAAGTGAAACTGGTGTAATCGTAATTTCGATCATGGTTGTCCTTGAGCGCCAGTAAATGGAATGTGGTGTTCTTAGCCACCTCTTTGGGAAGATATTTTTGAATCAGTTGCTCAAGTTGGGCATTGATGCGATCTTTTCGGGTTTCCTTGGCGAAGACCACATACGTAGCCCCAGTCCCTACGGTCTTCCAGTTGTTCACACTCTGGGGCAGGAACCGAGCCAGCGACGCGTAGGAAATCAGCAGACTGTAGGGCTGATCGGTGTTGGAGGGTGGGGCTTGAACAATGCCGTTCACCGTCAGGGGCAGTTTGTTTTCCAGGGTAAAGGTACTGCCTAACGCATGATCTAATCCGCCTAAAAACTTGTTGGCAAATGCATCGGTGACGACCACCGAATTGGGTGTGGCTAAGGCCCGCTCTTTATTACCAGCCAGCCAAACCCCATCGAATACATCAAAATAATGCGGATCGGCAAAAAAGGCGTACTGGTCTTCAAATAGATTATGATCCTTAGCGAACTGGTAGCGTTGCAAACAGTAGACCCCCGTGGCCTGCTCTAATCCGGTCACATCTTGTCGAATAGCCTGGGCCAGTGGCGAGTAGTTGCAGCCATTAAACTGTTGGCCTTGAGGGGTTAGTTGATTTAAGTTCACCCGGTAGATTCGATCTACTTTGCTATGATAGGCATCAAAGGAGGTTTCGTAGCGAACGAGAACAAAGATGAGCAGACAGCAGGCTACGCCAACGGCCAAGCCTATTAAATTGATGGTTGTATAAAGCCGGTTCTTTTGAAGCTGTCGGATAGCGGTAAAGAGATAACTTCGGAACATCGTTCTAGGTGTCTAGGTCTAGCTGATTGCGGTACGATTCTGCTTAGTTGACCGATACGAAGTCTAGCGTTTATCGGCTTCGGGAAGCAGTCTTCAACCCTTCAGCTTTGGGTTTGCTCTACTCTTGGCTCAATTATTATACCAACGTGGCGAATGCGCTTTTGCGGAATGGAGTAGCTATTTAGCGAGTGCTGTGATGTACGCTTTCGGACAATAAAAGGGGGAATATGTCCGGTTCTGTAAGGGCTTGGAGACGTACAAATTAAAACGTCATTCCTAGAGTATGGACCTAATTTGCCATCTCTTTAATCGCCCCAATTTAAAAGTCGCTAGAGGCTTGCTCCTTCATCTCAAGCACGAGCCTTTTTCTAAGATTACATAAACTATCATTGCATAGAAGGGTAGATTGCTCTTTTTCGGGTTAACCACTGAACAGACGTTAAGGTGAATAAGGTTACTCTAAAGCCTTCACTATCTATTGCTTCGATGATGCTTGTCGGTTTGAGTACAATCCGTAATTATGGTAAGTAAATCTGTAATGGGTATACAGGCCGGTTAACGGAATCCTCGGACCTTTGTTCCTACTAAAAGATAACAGATCTACTTGATTTGTAGGAACATGAACATTCAGTCATTAGCCATCGGCATAGCCCTGCTTGGGGGGGTGACCAGTCTTAGTAATGCCCAGACAACGGCCGATACTACGGCTAAACCGGTTGTGAAGACCTATCAGGCTCGCTCTCCCAAAACCCAGCCTTTTGGCGCCGAAGCGTTCGGACCATCCAAGCAAACGACGATCCGATGGCTAGGCTTCGCTGGCTTTTTTGTCAATTCTCGCGGGACCACGTTTATGGTGGACCCTGTGCTGGAGGGTTTCGACATGCCGGTGCTGATTGATTTCCCGATTGCCCCTAAAGCCGTTCCTAAGCTGGATGCCGTACTGGTTACCCACGCCGATAATGACCATTTTAGCGTACCAACGAATCAGGATTTAAAAGAGGTTACCAAAGCCTACCACTCGACGATCTACGTTGACTCGCTGATGCAAAACCTAGAATTACCCGCCTTGGGGCATACCATCGGTGAGAGCTTTAAGGTTGGCCCAATACGGGTTAAACTAACCCCGGCCGATCATGCCTACCAGAATGCTTATCCGGGTATGAGCAAGCGCCGTTTCAAAAATGAAGATGCCTGTGGCTTTTGGATACAAACGCCCGATGGGACGATCTGGGCACCCGGTGATTCCCGCCTGACACCTGGCCACCTGAGTATGCCCACCCCGGATGCGATCTTCTTTGATTTTTCGGATAGTGAATGGCACTTCACCTTTGAGGGTGCGGTGAAAGTCGCCAATGCGTACCCGAATACCCCGCTGTTGCTATGCCATTGGGGTTCGGTGGATGCACCCGACTTTTCGCCCTTCAACGGCGACCCCGCCCGATTGGCGAAAGCAATTGCCAATCCGGGTAGGATCAAGGTGCTGGCACCCGGCGAGCCGTTTATGCTCAAACCGCTAACGAAAAGTAAGTAGATGGACAAGATACGAAAGCTCCAAAGTGTAGCTCAGTTTACGGCCGAGCGTGGACAGTCGGTGCTGCACCCCTTAGTTAGCGTGCTGGACCAGTCCCAGTCCACGCCCGTTCAGACGGGTCGGTGGCTGTCGGAGTTATACATCGTGTTTCTTAAACAAGCCCGTTGTGCGCCCTTGGTCTATGGCCGTCAGCACTACGATTATGACGAAGGAACGATGCTGTTTATCGCACCGGGGCAGGTGTTTGGTCTGGAAGAAAGTGAAGATGAACGAGTGCAGCCTACCGGTTGGGCACTGGCCTTTCACCCCGATCTGATTCGGGGTACGGCCCTGGGTGGGCACATCAAAGACTACAGCTTTTTCGGCTACGACGTGCATGAAGCGCTGCATCTGTCCGAGCGGGAACGGGCGTTGGTGGGGGAAGGCTTTCGCAAGATTGGCGATGAGCTGAACCACCCTATTGATAAGCATAGCAAGCGTTTGATCGTGAGTGCTATTGAGCTATTGTTGAATTACTGCCTACGCTTCTACGACCGGCAGTTTATCACCCGTGACCACGTTCACAAAGATGTGTTGGTTCGCTTTGAAACGCTGCTGGATACTTACTTTGGGTCCGATAAAGCCCAAACAATAGGAATACCTACCGTGGGGTATTGCGCCGACCAACTCCATTTGTCGGCCAACTATTTCGGTGATCTGGTGAAGAAAGAAACGGGCCTGTCAGCTCAGGACTATATTCAGGCCAAGGTCATCGAGCTGGCCAAAGAACGCGTGTTTGATCGGAGCAAGTCGATCAGTGAAATCGCCTACCAAATGGGTTTCAAATACCCCCAGCATTTTACCCGGCTCTTTAAGCAACGGGTGGGGCAGTCCCCCAATGAATACCGGTCACTTAACAGCGAGTACCGTTCGTTGAATTAGCCGCTTGTGGCTTCGTATCGATCACCTCAATCAAGCCTACCGATGAAACACATGCTGTTACCGCTCACACTGACTTTGCTTTTATCGGGGGCCGTGTTCGGGCAGAATTCAAACAAACCATCCCAGAAAACACCCATGGATAACCGCGTCGCGTCAGACCGAATCGAACGAGCCCGAAAAAAATACGAAGAACTGTTCGGGCAGCCCATCACGGCCAGCCAAACCGACCCCGAACTGATGACCATCCTGCAACGGTTCATTTTCGGTGACGTGTTTTACATGGGAAACCTGGACGACAAAACGCGGGAATTGATTACCATCACCGCGCTGACGACCAACCAGACCCTACCCCAATTAACCGCGCACACCCAGGCCGCCCTCAATATCGGAGTAACGCCGATTCAGATTCGGGAAGTGGTCTACCAATGCGCCCCATTTATCGGTTTTCCTAAAGTGCTCAACGCCGTAGAAACCATCAACACCGTGTTTGAAAGCCGAGGCATTAAGCTGCCGCTGGAAGCCCAGGCAACCGTGAAGGAAGGGGAGCGCTTTGAGCAGGGACGCCAACAGCAGGCTCCGCTTTATGGTGAGGGGATGAAACAGAACATGAAAACACTGCCCGGCGAATTTGCCCAAGCCATTCCCCAGATACTAACTGAGTCCTGTTTCGGGGATTTTTATACCCGCCAGGGCCTGGATTTGAAAACCCGGGAACTGATGATTTTCTGTAGCCTGGCCACCTTAGGCGGCACCGAACGGCAGATGGCTTCCCATGCGGTGGGCAATCTAAAAGCAGGCAATAGCAAAGAAACGCTACTGGCCGCGATGGTGCAGCTCTATCCCTACATCGGTTTTCCCCGAATCTCCAACGCCATTAACCTCATTAAAGACGCCAAAATTGACTAAGCGATCATGCAAACAAGACGAATAGGAACCGGTGGGCCGGAGGTATCGGCGCTCGGCCTGGGCTGTATGGGAATGAGTTGGTCTTATGGCCCACCCAAAGACAAAGCCCAGATGATTGCCTTGCTGCGAGCCGCCGTCGAGCGGGGCGTTACCTTTTTTGATACGGCTGAAGTGTACGGACCCTACCAGAACGAAGAACTGCTGGGAGAAGCCCTAGCGCCGTTTCGGGGGCAGGTGGTGATTGCCACCAAGTTCGGTTGGGCACCCGCTTCTGAACGGGAAGCAACCGGACGGTGGAACGCCCTCAATAGCCGACCTGAGCACATTAAACAGGTGGTGGAAGGGTCCTTGAAACGACTGCGCGTGGAGGTGATCGATCTGTACTATCAACACCGCGTTGACCCGGCCGTGCCCATCGAAGACGTAGCCGGAGTGGTTAAGGAGTTGATCCAGGCCGGTAAGGTAAAGTATTTTGGTCTGTCAGAAGCGGGTGCTGCTACCATTCGGCGAGCGCACGCGGTTCAAGCGGTGACGGCCCTGCAAAGTGAGTATTCGCTTTGGTATCGGGAGCCGGAAACCGAAATCTTACCCACCCTGGAAGAGCTGGGCATCGGCTTTGTCCCCTTTAGTCCGCTGGGTAAAGGATTCCTGACCGGTGCAATAAACGAGACTACGCAGTTTGATGCGACCGATTTCCGCAGCACTGTGCCCCGCTTTTCAGAAGAAAATCGGAAAGCGAATCAAGCTCTGGTCGATCTTCTGAGTAAGATAGCCCAGCAGAAGAATGCAACCCCCAGTCAGATTGCGCTGGCCTGGTTGCTGGCCCAAAAGCCGTGGCTTGTTCCCATTCCAGGTACGACGAAGTTAAACCGTCTGGCGGAGAATCTGGCAGCAGTAGCGGTACACCTAACTCAGGATGATCTTGGCCAAATCGAAAAAGCGGCTTCAGCCATCACGATTCAGGGGGCTCGTTATCCGGCTGAGATGGAGAAGAAAAGCGGTCTATAATTGCGTAATGTCCGTCGCAGTAAACGCCCAATTTATGGAGCAGATACATGAAGACTTCTTCGTCTCACTTCGGAGGTGATTTATCCGGACATCTGGATGGGCAAGCCTAGAAAGCGCTGATATTTGTACAGCTCTATCAAAACTTAATTTCGGCTCAAAAACGTTATATTTGTAAAGCAACCCTAAACGTGATGGCAACAGACTCAAAAGACCCCAAAATGTCGGTTAAGAAATCGTCTGCTAGTGGCCAGCTTGCCACCAAGTCAAATATGAAGGCAGGGCTAGGCTTATTTAAGGACAAAATCGTCAGTGAGTCGTCTTCATGGGAAGACGATCTGCGGGTGACGATTAAGAAATGAAGAAATACTTACTGGATACACACATCCTGATCTGGTGGCTAACTGATTCGCCCGACTTACAAGCCCCTATTAAAACCATTCTTCAGAACCGAACGAATGAATTTTACGTCAGCCACGAAAGCCTGCGTGAGATTGTCATCAAGGCTAAGTTAAAGCGAGCTGACTTCCAATTAAATGGGGTCACCATTGCTGACATTGCCAATGCGTTACGCCAAACGCTAGGCGTGAAACTACTGCCATCGAAGGTCGTCCACTTAGCCAAGCTGGAGGCCTTGATACCAGTACATAATGATCCCTTCGACCATATTCTGATCAGTCAGGCCATTACTGAGCGGTTGATCCTCATTAGCCACGATGGTAATTTTCCCTTCTACGAAAGTCAAGGTCTGAAGCTATTAAGAGCTTAAGTTCCGTGTGTTTCTGACAGCAACAGTCTGACTCTTGCTCAAAAGAGTTCACCAAAAAATTCATCCCCTCGTCTCAGGTAGGAGCTTATTACGAGAATTTGAATTTTTGTTAGATTGATTAGCCTAACGTGACTGATACTGCCCTTTATTCATCCTTGAATCCCAAGCCAATAATGATTGAACCATTCTCAGCCGATGTTACAATTCAAGCTAAACCAGCTGCCGTGTGGGCTGCTTTGACCCAGCCCGCACGAATGACAGAATGGCTAGCAGAACCAGAAGCGCAAATTCAGGTCATTACCAATTGGCAAATCAATACCTCAATCACCATTCGTGGATTTCATCACGTAAAATTTGAAAACAAAGGCATTGTTCTACGCTTTGATCAGGAACGAAAAGTAGCTTATACGCATCTGAGCTCGGTTTCGCGACTGCCCGATACGGCCGAAAACTATTCCATTCTTGAGTTTACTCTAACCCCTACTAATCAATTTACCCACCTACGGCTCACGATCGAAAACTTTCCCACTGAGTCGATTCAGAAACACTTAGAATTCTATTGGCGAACGACTCTTTTTCTGATCAAGGAACAGGTTGAGCAAGCCTAAGCTATATAAAGACAAGATTCATTACAGACTTTTCAGAGTCACGAACATAAGAGCACTTATTGAGCGATTACTGAGATTGTATCTTTTAAAATACCAAGCCACCGTGGCGCGGCTGTTTTTAATATCTGTCAACGCTAATCCGTCGCATACGTTAACTGCCTGTATAACAATTATTTAATTCACTAGTCTTTTTCCCGGAGCGGGCACAGGCGGTCAATCCCGCCAGCCTGCTGGTTTAAAGGGCGTTCTGGAATCGCTATGTACGCAAATAGCCGTGGGCGGACGATTATTGTTAGGCCACAGGATGCGCGTGGTTCCCCTCGCGTACCTGTATAAGGCGGTGACGGTTCGGGCACGGGCCGACGGCTGTTCAGCGCGTAAAACAAATCATCGCCCGAATTTTCGTGTGGCCCTGAGGGATCGGTAGCGCCCAGTGGAATGCCTTCCGCATCGTTGCGGTCGAGCCAGTAATGAACGGCTGAAATGGATGATGCGGTGAAATAACCCACAAGCATTTCCCGGCTATTGGCCATGTTATGAACATTGCCCGCCAGAGCGGTTGTGGGTGTAGCGGCCAGACCACCGTTATTTTGCGCTTGTTCCTCAAACAGTTTGTAGTAGCGGTACGCATCTCTGGTGAGCGATACCTGCCGAATATCCACCAGGCAGGGAGGCCGCTGGTAAAAGGGAATCTGAGCCACGTTACGCCCTACGATCTGGCCACCATTGCTGTATACATCATCGAACAGATTAATGGCGCTGTTGCGTATCATCTCCCAGCACTCCGTCCGGCAGTTATAGTCGTAGGTAAAAATACCAGATACGATAGGTGCATCGAAAGAAACCTGACCCGCTGGTGGAGTGAAACAGCCTTCGTAGAGTTCATTGCCCGTTACAAAGTAATAGGAGGACAGAAAGGTATTCGGCAGCACTTTATAGATTGAATAAACCCCTTGCTGGCATGTCCGACACCAGTATTGTCGTTCATACAGCGTCCAGTCCCACCGGTAATAATTATGCTGACCGGCGGGGTCCTGCGTGTCCAGGTAAAACTCGTGCGCGCCCCGACTCGGATTGATCTTCCCATCGTGAAATTGAGCTGGAAAACTGGTCGGATTAAACTGCGCGCGCACCCTCGTGATGGGCGGTCCGTCGGGCATACTCTGCTGGCTGGACTGGTAGCGGGTTCCATCCGGCAGGGTAAACCGCAGTTGATAGGCATGGCCAGTCTGCCCCCGAAAATCACTCGGTAATTGGTAGCTGCCATTCGTGGTTTCGTGAGCGGAGATGACCTGCGTGGAATCAACCAGCACCTCAACCGTTGCTTTCGTGATAGGTAACGAACCTGGCAGACCCGTCACCGGATCGGCCAGCGAACGGTTGAGCCGAATGACCTGGGGTTCCGCCAGGTTGTTGATGGTCCCGTCCACCACAATTATATTGAGCCGGCCGGTCAGAGTTGTTTCAATCGGATCGACGCAGGCTACGGGCACCGTAAAGGCAACCAGACCAACCAGTAGAATAGAGAAAAACGAGCGCATAGAGTTCGTTGAGCTTACTTGAATTCAAAACTATACGCCAGGCTGGGAATAGGCGTCGCAAAGATGGCTAAGCGGTAAGGTCCCTCGGGGCGGTAGTAAATCGAATAGGTGTTCGCCCGACCGTAAAGATTATACACCGTAAACGTCCAGTGCCCCTGCCAGCGCCGGTTTTTCAGGCTGGGGTTGTCGATGTTCCAAGCAAAGTCCAGCCGGTGGTAGTCGGGTTGGCGCGCCTGATTCCGCTCGTTGTAGAACGGGTAAAGCTGGTTCCGATAGCGGACGTAGCCCTCCGGCGCAGTATAGGGCCGACCGGTGCTGTAAGCGAAGTTAAACGAAAAACTGTGGTGTTTTCCCTGATTGATGTTGAGGCTCAGATTCAGACTGTGGGGCCGGTCGTAGTTGGCCCGATACCAATCGCCCCCGTTGATCTGCTGCTGAGAATCCGCCCCCTGATTTACCTGATTCAGCGTTCGGGAATAGGTATAATTAACCCACCCCGTCAGTTCACCTTTCTTCTTGGAAACCATTATCTCCAGGCCGTACGCTTTGCTACGCCCCGGCAGCAACTGTGTTTCGGGATAGGGTTGTAGCAGAAAATCGGCTCCGGGTTTGTAATCCAGAATGTGCTGTGTACTCCGCCAGTAGACCTCAGCCGACAGCTCGAACACATTAGTCGGGGAGTTTAGGAAATAGCCCGCCGACCAGAGCTGGCTCACCTGTGGCTGAATGTGGGCGTCGGCGGTTTTCCAGCGGGCTGTGGGCAGGGGGGTGGTCGTGTTGGTAATCACCTGCAAATACTGACGCATCAGGTTATAGCCCAGTTTAAAGGAAGAGTTATCGGTCAGTGCGTACCGGAGCCCCAGCCGGGGTTCCAGCCCACCGTACTGCTGGCTAATCTGCCCGGCTCCGTAGCGAACAGAATCCACTACGTTGGTAGCATCCGGGATATTCTCCGATCCGTTGCTGCGGTATTGACGTACGATTGATGGACCCAGATTCAGAAAATGCGAATACCGCAGCCCCGCTGAAACCGCCAGCCTGCTCGACAACCTGATTTCGTCCTCGGCATGAATCGCCAGTTCCAGCGCCTGTTCGGGGGGCGTTTTCTGGGAATTCACCGCCGGACTAGTACCGGCAATAAGTTCGCCGGGGTTGAGCCGGTAGTGCGTCCCGTTGATGCCCAGTTCAATTTTCTGGTTGTCCAGTTGGTAATTCAGATTTGACTTGACCTGCCGTTGCAGCAGAGACTGTTTCAGGGTAACCTTGTTGTTAATGCTGTCTTCAACCGATAGAATTTTAGGAATGTACTGCGCCACCAGGGCCGTAGTCTGCACATTCACCCGGTCGTTGACGGCATGGAACCAGCGGACCATACCGTTGGCCGTCTGTTGGGCGTATTGAGTACGCACAGCGTTTACATTCGCCAGACTGCCCAGCAAATTCGTCTGAAACAAGTCTTCGCTCAGGTAGGCCATAGCTGTCACCGTGTTCCGGTCGTTTACCCGCCAGAACAGCTTAGCAGTACCCTCACCAAATTTAGCCCGTATGTCGTTCAGCCGGCTGGAGGCCAACCGCAGCAGAAAATCATTAAACGCACCTCGTCCAGACACCAGAAGGGCTAGCTTCCCTTTGATCAGGGGCGTTTCGACGGTGAGCCGGTTAGCCACCAGACTAACCCCACCGCTCAGCCGAAACTGATTCAAATCGGGGTTACGCAGGCTGATGTCCAGCACCGACGCGGCCCGTCCGCCGTAGCGGGCCGGCACATTCCCTTTATACAGATCCAGGTTTGCAACAGCATCGGGGGGGAAAACCGAAAACAGCCCAAACATGTGGGTCGGGTTGAAAATAGGCGTATCGTCCATCAGAATCAGATTTTGATCCATGGTCCCCCCCCGGATGTTGACGCCGTTAGCCGCTTCTCCCACGCTGGTTACGCCGGGCATCATCTGTAGACTGCGCAGAATATCGACTTCGCCCAGGGCCGCCGGCATTCGTTTGAGCATGGCGATGTTGATCTGGCTAACACCCAGCAACGGCTGCCGGACGTTGCGATCGTAGCCTTTGCTGGTCACGATCACCTCCTCTAACTGGCTGGCTACGGACGGCAGACGAACAGCCAGTGTTGTGTTCTGACGCAGGAAAAGAACGGTCCGATACGGCACGTAACCCAGTTGTCGGATCACCACAACGTGCCGCCCTGACGGAATCGTAATAGTAAAGTTTCCCTGCCCATCGGTATAGGTCCCTGTCGTTATTTTTTCGTAATCCAACACGACAGCCGCCCGAACGAGTGGCTGCTGGCTGGCCGAATCGCGAACTGTACCGGAAAGAGTATAGCTAGTTTGTGCAACGACAGATTTGATAAATAGAATAAATGCAAAACTCAAAAGTAAGCGGAATAACATAGACCTATTAAGCTTGACAATATTCTTTAGATCAAATTAAAATAAATTAATCTTTAAAAAGTAATATATGCTTCAATTGTCCCATATAAAGTTTAGCAGTACCAGAGAACTGTTTTGGTTATTCTGGTTTAGCATATTCAGTTGGAAATTTCAAAGGTACTAATCAACGGTCCCACACTGGGGATGAGGTATTCCGACCGGCTATAGCGGTGAATTACGGTTGCCACTACCAAAATGGGCCAGCTATCAAATAGGCCTGTGATTCCTTGATTGACACGTATAAACGTTGCTTTTGCTTTGCTCTTTAGTCAAATAAAAACGTATGTCTATGAAGACAAGCAAGGTAATATCTGGACAAGTTCACAAACGAATGGGGGTTGGCTACTTTCCCGCTATGCGGCAAACATGTTATCTACTAGCAAGCCCACGGTAACTGAAATAGATACAGAAGCAGGAAAGATGCTTTTCGGGATTTTAGAAGCGATGGATGGCAGTATTTGGTTTAGTGCAGTTGATGGGCTACATCGTTACGACGGAACAACCATTACCAATTTTAAGCGGTAAAAAGAATTGGCCTACTTTGAATAACTGTCTCTTGAAACGCCCAAATTTCAGATACTCCTATCTGCCTTCGTCTCACTTAGGAGCGATTTGTGAGAATCTATGAGTTCTTCGCCGATCTGCTATCCTGTCTACTAGCATACGCCCTTATACTAGTGGACAAAAAACAGAAACAGAAAGCCCTTTTTTGGCCTTCTGCGCAAATCATCAAATCTGCCTTTGAAACGCTTTTTTGTAGTGTGGGGCAAACTTCTTCTCTTGTTTCAGCGTGAAATTGACCAGCAGAATCAGAGCCGGGACTTCGATCAACGGGCCGATGACAGCGGCAAAGGCCGCGCCGGAATTGATGCCGAAAACGGCGATGGCCACGGCAATTCCCAGCTCGAAATTATTGCCCGCTGCGGTGAAGGCCAACGATGTAGATTTGGCGTAATCCGCACCAGCCCGTTTCGACAGGTAGAAGGCCGAAAAAAACATGATCGCAAAATAGATCGTCAGCGGAATGGCGATGCGCACCACATCGAGCGGGATGGAGACAATCAACTGCCCTTTGAGGCTGAACATAACCACGATGGTAAATAACAGCGCAACGAGCGTTATTGGGCTGATGGCTGGCAAATAACGTTCCTCGTACCAATGGCGGCTGAAAACCCGAGTGAGGATGATCCGGGAAAACAATCCGGCCAGAAACGGCACACCCAGATAGATGAAAACACTCTTGGCCACTTCGTTAATCGTAATGTTGACCGTATAGCCTTTCAGCCCAAACAAAGGCGGTAGCACGGTGATAAAAACGTACGCATAGACCGAATAGAACAGCACTTGAAAAATACTGTTGAAGGCAACCAGGCCAGCGGCATAAAGACGGTCGCCTTTGGCCAGGTCATTCCAGACGATGACCATTGCAATGCAGCGGGCAATGCCGATCATGATTAAGCCGGTCATGTATTCGGGTTTATCAGGCAAAAAAAGCACGGCTAATCCGGACATCAACAGCGGACCGACGATCCAGTTTTGCATCAGAGACAGGGCCAATATTTTGGTGTTGGCAAACACCTTCGGTAATTCTTCGTAACGCACCTTTGCTAGTGGTGGGTACATCATCAACACCAAGCCAATGGCCAGGGGTAGGTTCGTCGTACCGGAATTAAAGCCGTTGATGAAGGTTTGCGACTGCGGAAAGAAATGCCCGATGCCGACGCCGATCAGCATGGCCAAGAAAATCCACAGTGTGAGAAAGCGATCGAGAAACGAGAGTCTAGGCATGGGTGGCTTGGCTCGTTACGTTCTCCTCAATGAATTGCTGGCTGTAAGCTTTGATTTCATGGCGGACTACGCGGAACTGCGCCAACTTATCACCATCAGGGGCGTGTGATGGGTCGGTGAAGCTGTGATGCACCTTCTTGGCCGTAGATGGAAAATAGGGACATTGTTCGCGGGCATTGTCGCAAACGGTAATCACATAATCGAGTGGTAGGCTGGTATATTCGTCAGCATGGTTCGAAGTATGGTGGGATATATCAATGCCATCTTCGGCCATGACCAGAATCGCCAACGGATTGACCCCGTGGGGAGCAACACCCGCGCTATAGACCTGAGCGCGGTCGCCCGCGAAATACTGCAAATAGCCCTCGGCCATCTGTGAACGGGCGGAATTGCCCGTGCAAAGCACTAGAATATTTTTCATGATCGTTTTGGTTTAGTAGGTTAATTACAGCCATCTGGCCCGCAGCAAGTGGCTGCGGCTATTTTGGTTTCGGTGCTGGGCACTGGCTTTTGAGCGAATACCGTCACACTGTAGATGCCTTTGTCTTGCTGGCGGTAGTCGGCCACTTCATCCGCTGACAGGTAGGTTTGCAGCACATCGTCGGGCAGGGTGATTTCCCGCTCCTTTTGAACTTGAATGTTGGTAAACCCGGCATCCTGCACGAGCTGCAAATAGGCGTCCTTCTGGATCGCGCCCGATACGCAGCCAACATACATTTCCGCGTCGTGCTGCAAGCCTTCGGGCAGCTCTCCTCTGAGCACAATGTCGGAAATACTGAAATGGCCACCGGGCTTCAAAATGCGGTACGTTTCCGAAAAGGCTTTGTGCTTGTCGGGGACCAGGTTCATCACACAATTGCTCACCACCACATCCGCCAGGTTCTCCGGCAACGGTATGTCCTCGATGTCGCCATAGACGAATTCGACGTTGGAGAAGCCCAAAGCTTTCGCATTCTTCCGGGCACGGTCGATCATGGGCGGGGTCATGTCCAGGCCGATCACCTGGCCCGTTTCGCCCGTTTCCGCACGGGCGACAAAGCAATCATTGCCCGCACCCGATCCCAAATCCACCACCACATTTCCGGGCTTAATTTGTGCGAATTGCGTCGGTAAGCCGCAACCCAATCCCAAATCAGCATCGCCTACGTAGCCGTTCAGCTCTTGGTAATCCTGCGCCATCACAATCGGCACATTCGATTCGATTTCAGGTCCCGGCCTGGATTGGTCGCAGCACGAAGTAGGCCCGTAACAGCCATTGACGTCAGGTTGTTCGGCAATCGCGCCGTATTTCTGGCGCACGACTTCTTTGATTTGTTCAGCGGTTTCCATGTGATTTTCCTTTATTGGTTTAATGTAATATTACGATGGATAAGAGCAAAAAAAAGCCTGCTCTTTGTCAGCAGCAGGGCACTTCCATCATTGCATCCAGCAATGCGCCGAAGGTTTGTTTCGCTTCTTCCCATACAGGCGGATTGATGCAGTAGCAGACGCGGGGCGGGTTGATTTCACCCTGAATGATGCCGATGCGTTTCAACTCCTTCAAATGCTGCGAAACGGTTGCCTGCGCGAGCGGCAACTCATCCACCAGGTCGCCACACACGCAGGCTTTTTTCTGAGCCAGCAATTGCAGGATAGCCACCCGTGCCGGATGCGCGAAGGCTTTAGCCAGATCCGCGATACGGTTCTGTTCTTCGGTGAATATTTCGGTTTTCGTTACTCCCATGATACAAAGATAACATGAAACTACTTCATCGCACTATTACGATAAAATAGTTTTAGAGCATACCCATTGTATCCTTATACACCCCTTTCAATGGAGAGTCTCGCTTATCCTCGTCCGCAACTAAACACTTTTAGCTGACGATGCATGCTTAAACCAATTACAGCAGCAAACGAAAAAGGGGAATAACATCCTGTGTTATTCCCCTTTTTCGTTTGCTGCTTTGATCGAATGGATGTTATTTAATATCCTTTATAAACGCTGATCAGCCGGTTTTTTCATTGTCTTTAGTGGCTTCTCAACAGACTTGTCAATACGTAGGGTGAATGGAACCTCCTTTGGCGTATCTAGTAGCGGCTTGCTGACCGCAGGCGCAAACTGGCTTGGCTGGTTAAGGCCAACGGCTGTCCAGTGCATGGCATCAATGGATCGATTAGCCCCCTTCTGGGCTTCTGTAACTACTGGTTGATTCGTTTGTGTTTCTTCGCCCAACCGGTGAGCATCTTGGCTAGATTCTGACTCGCTTTTAGGCATAAGGCTATAGCTTTGTGCCCAAGATTGGGTTGAAACGAGAGCGAATGAAACTAAAAATAATACAAAGACTTTTGACTGTATTTTCATAACGTTGTCCACTATTAGAAGTAGGATATAGAAGCAACGGAAGAAATAGATATATAGTTGCAATAGTCTCATAATTAAATAATTGTCTTATTGCTTGTGTGAACTGTCGGATTTGTTCTCGGTCATGGTATACTTATACATATTCACCTTTACTTGTTAATCCCTATCGGGATGATAGGAATAATACAATTTTTTAACCAATAATCTACCACTCGTTCGCTTGGAGCATTTACGGATGAACCAGTTAGTTCTCAATGAGTATTTAACCCATAAATTAACGTAAACCAACCGATAGATTAATTAGGCCCTGATGCTGAACCAGCTAATACTTCTTTAACGAGTGAAAGCGAATGGCCACTTCCTTAATGTGGATGATCCATTGTGATGGTTTTGCACGACCGGGTTACATCCCCTACAACGAATAATAGCTCTGGGCGACCGGTTTGTCAGGAAGAGGGGCATAAGACGTCATACTTTTCAGATCAATCTCAATGGTTTGAGCAATAGTCGTCATGGGTGTGTCGGTCGGTTTGTTTTCAAAGGGATCCTGCAATTGAATGGCACTCTTCTCAATGAGAATGAATGCGGATGAGAGTAGCGTGACCAAAGGTACGTCCAACAGATAATGAACAGGGTCCAGACAGAAAGGCAGAATCGTAGCAAACAAGTAAATGAATACCTGCATGTTAAACGTGTAGGTCCGGGGAAAAACCGTTTTTTTGATCCGTTCGCAGCGTCCCATAGAATCGGTCAGGTTGTTGAGAGTCATGTTCAACTGGACCAGCTGATAATCGGTTATTCGTTGACAATCGTACAAGCCACGCAGGCTTAAACCTTGGACCAGCAGTAAGGCATTTGGTATATTGGTTGCCTGAGCCACGCGCTGACTATCCGCTACCGATAGAAACGCTTGCAACCGAGCTGTCACATCCTGACCCCGTAGGGAGTCACCCAACACGAAGCAGAAAGCACACTGGCGTTCCACAAAGGCGTGCAGCAGCTCGTCCCGGTCAGGCCCATTGGCAACAAATACCTGGAGTTGGCGAATCAAGTTACGGCTATCGTTAACAAGGGCTCCCCAGGCAATCCGGGCCTCCCACCACCGATCGTAGGCCTGATTGGTACGAAAAGCCAGCAACAACGCAATGCAGGTACCCAGGATGGCCGCAACGGCGATCGGAACAACCAAAACCCAGGAACTGAAAAGTTTAAGCAAAACAATGGCATTAGTAAACAAAAAGATGAGCAGGGCCTGAGGAAGGATACTGCGTATATAGAACGCGAATGAAATCTTGTGATTAAGCAGCATAAGTCTTTATTGACGGGTTTAAAGCGGTCAGAAGTAATGCCTACCGCATGACGTTGAACATCCTAAGCAGATCTGCGTCCATTTTGGTATTAAGATGCTCAGCCCGCGATCGACTTATAAGCTTGTAATGGCGATTGGGTCTGCCTACTCCCCAGCGGCTTGCTCGGAGGCATCCAGCCGGGCCATTTCCAAATCGATCCGTCGTTCAGCCGTCCGTAAAACCTCATCACTAAAGCGTTTTTCGGTAGCCAGCTCCAGCAGAAGTGCCTGCTGGTATTCACCCAGGGCTCGTTCGGCAGTCCGCTGTTCATTCACCAACGCGTGGTCAGTTGCCAGTTCTGGCTCCGAGTTGGTCTGATACAGCGTGGCGTCCAATTCGTTCACCAAAACCCGGTACCGCCGGATAAGGGTTTGTCTCAACTCGCCCCGCAAGCGTATCGGGAAGTCGTTCTCCAGGTACGTTAGTGACTGGCTGGCCAACAGGAACTCCAGCGCCTGATCCACCCGCGTCGGATCACTCTGTGGAGTTATACCTAGCAGCCGAATGAGCAAGGGTAAGGTCATTCCCTGCAAGACCAGCGTGACCAGAATGACCACGAACGACAAGAACAGTATCAGAGGTCTTTGGGGGAATAACTGGCCGGAGGGCAGCGTGAGGGGCAGGGCCAGGGCGGTAGCCAGCGAGATTACGCCCCGGGTTCCGGTCCAGGCCACAATGAGTACGTTCCGCCAGTCAATGTCATTGGCTCGTTCGTCTGTGTCCGAACCCGATGTGATTGACCAGCCCAGCAGCCGGGGATAATAGGTGCTGAAAAACACCCATAAAATGCGGATGAGGATGGTAACGACGCTAATTGTAACACTATACAGGACTAATTCTTCTGTCGTATACCCGCGTAAGTCCGCCACGATGGCCGGTAATTGCAGACCGATCAGGATGAAGACTATACCTTCGAGCAGAAAAATAAGGGTGTCCCAGACGGCTCGGGATTCCAGGCGAGCCTGGGGTGAAAAGACTTCCGGTGCCCGGCGGGTAATCAGCAGCCCCGCGCTGACGACGGCCAGAATGCCTGAGGTGTGTGCGTGTTCGGCGGCTAAGTAGGCTACGTAGGGGGCCAGTAAGATTAGACCCGTTTGCGTGGTGGAGCTATCAATTCGATGGAGCACCGTCGCCACCAGCCAGCCCAGCACACCGCCGATCAACAGGCCGCCCCCGGCGACCAGTAAAAATTGCAGACTCGCTTCCCACAACACAAAATGGCCCGTCATTACGGCGGCCACGGCGTAGCGGTAGGCGATCAGAGCAGAGGCATCGTTGAGCAAGCTTTCGCCCTCCAGAATGGCAATGACACGTTTGTTGAGGCCCAGGCCTTTGATGATGCTGTTAGCCGCTACCGCATCCGGTGGCGAAACGATGGCGCCCAGCACGAAGGCCATCGGCCAGCTGAAGTGGGGAATAACGTAGTGAGCAGCCACAGCCACGGTACTGGCGGTAAAAAATACGAGTGTAACGGCTAAGGTGGTAATGGGTCGAATGGAGCGGGTAAACTCCTGCCAGGCTGTCTTGGAGGCAGCTTCATAGAGCAGTGGGGGCAGAAAAATGACTAAGGCTACGTTGGGGTCTAAGGCCAGATTGGGCAGAAACGGCATGAAACCAATCAGTACACCCGTGGCCACCAGCAAAACCGGATACGGCAGGATGATTTTATGGGCGATGGCCGACAGGCCAATTAAAATCGCCAGTATAAAGATAACCGTCTCAAAGTGGGCCATACATTGCCGGTTTATTTGATGAAAACAGACGTCCCGCTCGCTGCATTAAAATTGATAAACGACGGCGTTACTATTCATGCCCGCTCCCACCGAGGCTAACACCACGGTATCACCGGCTTCGATCCGTTGATTAGCGAGCTGGCCCCGTTGAACCAAATCGAGAAGGGTCGGAATAGTAGCCACTGAACTATTACCCAGCCAAGAGATCGTCATGGGCATCAACGCTAAGTCTGGACTTTCCTGACCGTATAGCTTGAAGAGCCGTTCCAGAATAGCAACATTCATTTTGTGATTCGCCTGATGGATCAGAATCTTTTTGACTGCTGAAATGCTTATACCTGCTTTATCCAATGCGGTTTTAATGACGAGTGGAACGTGCAGTAAAGCAAATTCGTAGAGCTTTCGCCCATTCATCTTCATGAACCGATCAGCAGGCTCGCTTTGGTCTGGATCGTAGGCGTTACCCATCTTCAGGAGGTCAGCGTGTTCATATGCGTGCGTCTGAGTATGGTGGGATAGTATACCCGTTACACCCTTGGGGCTGGCTTCCAGAATAATGGCCCCGCTGCCATCACTAAACAACAACGAATCCCGGTCCGAAGGATCGATCACCCGTGACAACGTTTCGGTACCGATGATGAGGCAGCGCTGGGCGTCTCCCGAGCGAATGTAGTAGTTCGCTTGAATAACTCCTTCCAGCCAGCCTGGACATCCAAAGGCCAGATCATAGGCTACGCAATGAGAGTTTTTTATGGCTAGGCCTGCTTTAATGCGAGAAGCCAGGGAGGGCACCAGATCGACCCGGTTCGTTTGATGCGCGACATCGCCAAAGTTGTGGGCTACGATCAGGTAATCCAGCGTTTCGGGATCAAAACCCGCGCTTGTCAGGGCCTGCCCAGCGGCCAGTAAACCCAGATCGGAGGCTTTCTGATCCGGGCGGGCGTAGCGCCGTTTCTGGATACCGCTAATGGCTTCAAATCGGTCTAGAATCACGGCCTTATCGGTGGTAATGGCTATTCCTGCGGGGGTAAAGAACTGGGTCGCTAAGAAATCCTGATTTCGAACAAGGGTATCCGGAATGCAACTACCCGTTGCCGCAATGACTGAGCGAATCATAGTTTTGAATGCTTAAGCGATGGTGTGTGGTATCGACCGAACGAAGCAGGTGCTCTCAACGCGTACTATGCTTCCTTACATATCTGGCCAATTCGTTCGTTGCCTGAGTGGGTTGGCAAATGACAATTTGAAGCTAGGCACTGGCTTTTCAAAGGACCTTATTCCGTGTTGATGAACTAGATTTGGGTACGCTCCTAAGATTCGCTGATTGGTCGACCTGGGCACAGGAGATACTAATCATTCAAAATGGAATCTAATCCGGCCACCTAACATGAATTGATCGCAAGTGTGATAAGAGTCAGATCAGCATTACTGGTTTTCTTTTAATTAGTAAACGCTTAACACAGTCAGCAACCGCTAATTCGATAGACGGAAGCTAATTTTCACAAAAAACAAACCTATTTGACTACAAGACGCTTTATTCTGGTTATTTTAATGAGGTAACGGCTTCCTTGGTTGGATGCATCACCAATCATAGCGGAGCCCCGACTCGTGCCACTTATTACTTGATGATCGCGTCAACAAGGATCGGGCGTAGCCAAAATGAATGACTGAGCAGTAAACCTTCACTGGATAGTGAATTCCATTTGCGTACACTCAGCAATTCGGTAGGTTGACCATTCTCTCCTAAACCGATAACAGACTTGTACCACTACATCACTTTTGGCCTATTCCGAAAAGCAACAAGCTAATACGCTTTTGTTATGTATGTGTAGAAGCTTACGAAGGCTGCCTGGAGTTATAGGTTTCCTTTTTTCGTTCAACACCAACTTTTAACACAAGTCGATTAACCCAGTCAAACAAGTGCACGAACTCGGTCAGAGCATCTGGCTGGACTTTATCGACCGGCCCCTGATGAACTCCGGCCAACTGCAACGGCTCATCGAGAAGGATGGCATTCGGGGTATCATCTCTAATCCGGCCATCTTTGAGAAAGCGATCAGCAGTAGTCAGGACTATGATGGAGACATCCGAGAACTGACCAAAGAGGGTCTCTCGAACGAAGCAATATTTTACCGGGTTGCCGTAGCCGATATTCAACAAGCCGCTGATCTATTTTTGCCCGTCTACGAAGACAAAGTGAGCGGAGCCGACGGCTTCGTCAGCCTGGAAGTTTCCCCCCGCCTTGCCCTGGATACCGACAAGACCCTGGAGCAGGCCCGCGAGCTATGGCAAGCCGTCAACCGGCCCAACGTGATGATTAAGATACCGGGCACTCAGCCTTGTTTGCCCGCCATTCGGCAGGCCATTGCCGAAGGCATCAATATTAACGTCACCTTACTATTTAGCCTGGATCGCTACGCAGCTGTGGCCGAGGCTTACATCGCAGGGCTTGAAGACCGCTTAGCCGCTGGTCATCCTATTGATCAATTGGCATCGGTGGCCAGCTTTTTCATCAGTCGCATTGACACCCTCGTCGATCCGGTACTCGCCGAACGGGGTTTGAACGAATTAAAGGGAGAAACAGCCATTGCCCTGGCCAAACAGGCCTATGCCCTCTACGGTCGCCTGTTTGAGAGTGAACGCTTCCGTAAGCTAGCGTCCCTAGGGGCTACACCTCAGCGGTTACTGTGGGAGAGTACGGGGGGTGAAAGATCCCGATTTTTCACCCGTCAAATACGTGGAGGCCCTCATCGGCCCTAAAACAGTGAATACCGTGCCGATGGATACGTTGCAGGCCTACCGTGAACAGGGAAAGCCATCTGTTCGTTTATCCAGCCACTATTCAGAAGCCCTTCAAATGCTGGAACAAGTGCAGCGGGCGGGTGTGGATCTGAACACAGTTGCTGAGCAACTGGAAAAGGAAGGGATCGCTAAGTTTAATCAACCGTATGACAAGCTTCTGAAAGCGATCGATACACAAAAGTATGCCTTGAGGGACGGCTAAGTATAAATACTGGTGAACTCGCATCAATTGTCCTTCATCAATAATATAGTACGAAAAGCTGATCAGGAGGATGATCTTATAACGGGACACTGGCTATTGTCTATGGATTATTTGCATAAATGCTGACGTAGGAGCTTTAGCTAAAGTATTTCGGCCAGGGATGCGCAATCTATTACAGCGGCTTATTTATCAACAATAACAAATACATGAAGCGAAATTCTGCCGAGATCATACCCGATAGAAAAACTGGATCGGTTATGCCAAGTAGGGATTGCTATTATATACCTATGGTTTGTTAAGAATACCAGTCGGCACTGCCTGTAAAAAAGCGTTGTATGTTCACCGCCAACTTCTGCGCGGTTAGCGGACGTATATGTATTATCGTTAGAAAATCTATTAGCCGCTTAATTAGAATCAGGTAAAAAAAGCAGGTATTGTCCGGCTTCCAGGTAAGCGCGCATTAAATGCCGGTAGAAATAAATTCTGTCCTGACCGATGAAAAAAGCCCGCTCGTTCGGGTAAGGGCAGATAAAGAACAAGCCATTGGCAAAGTGGCCCGAGCCAACTCCGTTGACGCAGTTGAGAAGAGGAGAGATAAACGTTAAGTGCTGCTGGTCGGGAGATAGCGGTTCTACGACGTGGGCAGAATTTCGCATGACATCCAGCAGACTGGTAATGTCTTGGTGTTGATTCGGAGTACCCACCTCATCGGTAAAACAAATGCGCTTACCCCTCAACTCAGCCTGCCGAACCAAATCGCTTACCCCCCGGATCAACTCGATCCAACCGATCTGGCTCTGGTGCGTAAAGGGCACTGAAGGTTGAAACAGCTTGGATTGGAACAATCGAGCCATAACTTCCAGATGAGCGATTAATTGCGGCTCCGTCCACACAGCACTCGGGTACTTGATCATGTGAGAACGACATTTAACTGCCGGTAAGCACGCACGCAGCAAAGCTGTCAGGCGGTGAACAAAGGAATTTTAGAAATGATTACATGGAAAGAAAGTTATCTGCCAGAAGTAACTAGAGTACGTTCTCTATAAGACTAGATGACCCGCTTATAGACTCATCACCCGCCTGAGTTGCCAGCTACTAGCTTCGCGGAGCTATCAAAAATAAATAAAGCGTTTTGGTATCAGATGTGTTTTACTCAAAACCCAATCGCATGGCTCATCAGGAAAAGAAAAACAAAAACGTAAAGAAAGCGGCTACGAAACCCGCTAAGATAGCTGGTCAGGTTGTGTTGCCTAAATACGCTCGCAACGAAACCGTGATAACGGCGCCCACTGTGTCGCCCAAAGCCAAGAAGGGTTAAAATGAGCCAGTTAAGTAGTTGGCCGCTGTCCAAATCGAGATATCGATGACACGGTGTGATGTTGTTTGTACAGGCAGTCTCCTGCTGAAACCCATCGAAAAGCTGTCCCGCCCCAAGATTACTTTACTAAACTGATTTTTTTATGGCTACAAACACGTTGATCGTTGTGACAGGCTACAGTTCGATTTCTCCCAAGCCTTTTCGTAAAGCGTATCTAAACAATAGTGAGGAAATGGCCCGACAGCGCTTCGTTCAGCAGCACCCGGGCGTTCGGGATGTTAGCGTGGCACTTATAGCCTTTGAGGACGAATTAACTATCCGCTCCAATGGCGACGTTGTCGCGTATTGATCATTAAGGTCAGCTCGTTCTTTTTATCCCTGACGAGCTTTAGTGAACTTAATAAGCGAAGGATACGCCTAACGATACCCAGCACTCCATTATGTCAGAGAAATGACGATGCTATACCAGTCTATTTTGGTATAAATAATCCGACAGACTGAGAAATCGGTTGATCTGATTGGGCCACTTCTCAATTATTCGCAAGATCTTATTCCTTATCAGTATGACGATTATCTTTCAGTATCTGTTTACCCAGACCAGTAATGGCTTTGTTTGCCGCGTCCCACTTCGCATTTTAGACGGACCCGTACTGGGTAAAGGAATCGTCCCTACTACGGGTGAAGCCGGAGGTATTAATCTACAGGACTGGATTGGAAGAAATCTGCACGTGACCATAGAGTCGGGTGTCCACACGATTAGGGGTTTGGCAGGCTAGTGCCGCATGGGTTCCCTTAGCCCTACGCATGGAGTCAGAAAACCGGCTCTGTACGTTGGCTTAGGGCTACAAGATGCCCAGTTCAACTCATTTCCCCGATTATACTGTGTATGAAAAAATGGCTCAAGGTTTCACTGTATAGTCTGGGCAGTTTGGTAGGAGTGATTCTGATTGGGCAAATCAACTCTACAGATGATTATATTAAAACGACCCTTCTAGAGAAACAACAAAAAGCAGTCGTATCGAAAAATGCTGAGCCCAACACCCAGCGGGATTTAGTGATCAATACGTTTCGATGGCAGAAAAGCGAACAGGATTCAACCGGCTATCATTGGTTCACGGTTCATAATACCTCAAAGCGGCACAGCTATACAACGATACCCGTCCGATTTAGCTATTATTCAGACGCAGGCGAAGAAGTAGGTTATGTAGATAAAGTAATTGACAAAGCCATAAAAATAGGAGAAACCGTGCAAGTGGATAAAATAGAAACAGCCTTACCCGATCAACATACGGATGGTGCCGACATGGAAATCACGAAGTAAACGCCCCTGAGGATAAGTCACAGACTATTCGTTGTACCGCTTCCTGCAAGATCTAGGCTAAAATGACCCAATTTGCCGTGATACGGCTTTGAATCGCTACCGACTTGGCAAACGGTAAATGTCCTTTAGGAGCTAACAAGTACAGCTCCCCACCACTGAGTAAAGCCAATTGACTCAGCAGTTTAAGCTTGGAGAGCAACTCATCCACAGGACTGGTTTTGAGAATCACTTCAAAGTAAGACTTCTGCTCAAATTGCTTCCCCGTTACATCCGGAATAAACGATAGTCCATCCTGCTGGCGACCGTAGCCACCCGGCGTTGGGTAGCCATCTGCATTAGCCATGATATCAATGAAACCGTGTGCTTTGGCCCAGTTAGCGGCCTGCTGAATATACGTTTGTTTTCTCATGATCCGGATTGATGGGTAAATAAGTGATATACCACAGCCGTCTAAAGCCGTTGCTCGTGAGCGTATTCCACTTCAGAAACGGCCCGTCGAATTTGCCGGTTGAGATAAACCCGCTGGTCATCGATAAAAAAAGCCAGTTCGTTGTTGAATTCAGCCGTAAAAAATGAGCCATTGGCAAAATAGCCCCAGCCCTGATTGGCGTATCGGTTTAAGCGATTGGTGGTAAGCTGACCGGGCTTATCGGTAGCTAACTCGGGTAATCGGTCATACATCCAGGTGATCAGGGAAGTGATGTCCTGTATTTTTCCGGTTACGCCCACGCCTTCCAGAAAATCAACTCGTTTACCCGCCTGGTTAGCTAGCTTCAGTAGGCCATGAACCGACGTGATGAGTTGGATAAATTCTGACTTCCAGGGGGCGTCTTCCAATGCGTTTAAGCGGAAAGCGGGGGAATCCAGGGTGGCGTGTGCCGCTGTTAAGTACTTGTTAAACTCAGTATTAGTAACCTGCATCGTTTTTTGGATTCTAGTATTGGGTCAGACTGGGTCATAGGAAAAAATTTCTCAAATCATCACCGATGAGGTACTGTCTGAGAAGCGAAGCGTCTTTAGCAACCAACGAATTTTCTGGCTGCAATCGGTCAGCATCTGGTCTAAGGTCATGTAAAACTGGCGATAGGTTGGCTCGGTTTCTGGGACCGCATTGATCCGTAAGCTCACCAGATACCTGTCTGTTTTAATGGGATCCAATTGCGCTCACACCAGGTTACTTCGTTGAAGCAAACAGGATAATTTGCAGATCCGTCAGCCTGAGGGGTTTTGCGAGCAGAAACGACTAAAGACTAAACTGAGGAATCAGGTCTTGCCGCTTGGCCGCCTGCTCAGTCGTTAAATACAGTACCGTACGGGCTAGACCTTGTACCAGATACGGTTTCTTACTCGCTTCGAGGATTTGACGGGCGGCTTGCTGCCGTTCTTTCGCCGTCAATTTTGGGGCATCTTTCATGCACTTTGGGAGGATAAGTATGCTTGATTTTTTACTGGCTTCTGAGCGAATTCAGCAAAATTCATCAGCTAACCAAGCTAATAAATCACAGGTACTGATACACGAGCGGGAAACACTCCCCGTCCAGGTAACGGAAGGGATAACAATTCGGATAGAAAAGAGAACGGCTATCGGTAAGAGTTTTTATGGGAAGCAGATATGGGGCAGAAGAGAAGCTTCTAAACCAATAGGCAACCAGGGAGTCAATCATGAGCAGGGCCTTTGACCGCCGGTTAGCACATACGCAACAACGTAGTAAGCTATAAACGCGCCAGCAACTAAAAAGATTACAATTTTGAATAATATTTCAACAAACCAAAAAAAGGACTACTGGTTATTGAAACTCATTAACAATCAACAAGATAACGTTCTCACCAAATGTAAGCCTATTAAACGTTGACAAACAGAAGAACACGACTAGGAACTGTTAACTTTTTAATGAACGTAAAGCATTTGAGTATATCAGTTCTGACTGACCAACCCAACATCTTCGTTCATGCAACCGTTTTGCTTGATCCGATTCAGTAAAATGATGAACTCAAGTTTGATGGGGTTGACGCTACGAAAGGCCGCAATGCGGTCGAACCGTACCGTTAGGTTCGACCAGCCCGGCTTGCCCATTTAGCTATTCGTTATCTCAGTTGAGTCCATGTACTGCCATAGACAAGCTCTATTTCGGCGGATTTAGGTGTGCCGCTTATAGGAGCCACTTTCCTGAGCGGTTACCACTTCGTCGCACTCGGTCAGGACTGCCGGTTTGAGCCGTAGCCAATGGAGTGATAACAACCGGGCCGATCGTACGGACAGCGGCTCTGATATATGAGCCAATTATGAGATTGGACTTGCTAGCTTTTATCTAGTAATAGTTCAATAATCTATTACTAGATAAAAGCTAGCAAGTTCATAAATGTTTACGTGTTTTCAATCAGGCCACGGCCAAGCCTCGTATGTAATATTCTTTGCCCTGACTACCCGTCCGTATATCTACCAGTAAATCCTTACCCTGCCAGCTAACCGGGTCAACACCATTGATAGTCCAGGTGCCTCTTTCTAAGCGTAATTCCGGACCACCCCGGATGATACTCATGATATTAATCAGGACTTTTGGTATGACAACGGCATCGGTCACCGTGAAGAGTTCATTGAAATTGATTCGCATGATTTTATGAATGTAAAGATGAATTGAAAGAGCGGGTTTTATCATGATTCGATAATCAGCAATAGGACCGTGGAAGGCAGCGGCAAAGCATTTGTCAGTAGCGTAAATTCAGCGTGAGAACATCAGATTACGGTGTCTACCTAATCTCTCATGAATAGAGATGGTACCGACTGAATAGGACAGTTCAACTCGAGCGATTAGTGCTCTTCACTGGATGAGCCGAATGAGCTGACTGATAGAATTGATTGCCTAAGCATCCTGGCTGATTGGGAAGTCGAGCATGATGCGCTCAGGAAGTACATTAAAATACGGAGTCAAAACGTGACTGAGCGGAGTAGCGTATTCGTGACGCTTGCTATGCTACGTCGACGAATGAATCAGTAAGGCAGGCTGGACTAATCCCGTAATGCCATCAACAGTTAAACACCTATATGCGGGCAATGTTCAGCCTTCAATGTACTAAAGGTCCCATTATGCCCATTCGATAACGAAGCTCTATCAGCCTACAGCCCTTCCCGCTTTACGGATGATCAATCCATGGGCAGGCTTAGGCTAACTCCGTAAGTAAAACAGGTGATTTCCGGCCTCCAGATAAGCGCGCATGGGATGCCGGTAGAAGTAAACTCGGTCCCGACCAAAAAAAAGCTCGTTCGTTTGGATGAGGACAGGCGAAGAATAAACCATTGGCAAAATGGCCCCAGCCAATTCCGTTGACCTGATTTAAAGCGGGCGTAATGAACGTTAAGTGCTGTTGAGCCGGTGAGAGCGGTCCTACGACATGGGCAGACTGCCGCGTTGCATCTAGCAGATCGGTGATGTCCCGGTGGTGATCCTGATGGCTCACCTCATCGGTGAAACAAATGCGCTTGCCAGCCAGGGCTGACTGTCGAACCATATCACTGACTCGTCTGATGAGCTCGATCCAGCAGAGCTAGCTCTGGAGCGTGAAGGGCATGGAAGGCAGGAAAATCTTGGATTAGAACAGGAAGGCTACCTGCTCCAGATGCTCCATTAATTGCGGCTTTGGCCAAACCTTGTCTGAGGAGTCAATCATATTCAGTGACGACATTTGACTGCCGGTAAGCACGCACGCAGCAACGCTGTTACGTTGTCAACAGCGCGATTCGACAAATGATTGCAAGTCGAGGGTGTTATTTAGAAGTAGCTCTATTCTTATTTGTCAAGACAAGCGGCCTATGAATAATTAGTTTGCCAGTGCTTCTGCTACGTTGATGACTAGCGATTGAAAATAAATAAAGCGATTTATTATCAATCGTGTTCTACCCTAAACTCGATCTCATGGCACATCAGGACAAGAAGAACAAAAACACTAAAAAAATGGCTACCAAGCCCGCTAAAGTAGCTGGTCAGCCTGTGCTGCCTAAATACGCTCGTAACGAAACGGTGATGACGACGCCAACTGTATCGCCCAAAGTGAAAAAGGGTTAACGAAGCCACTTTGATACGTTACCTATGGTCTGCTGGCAATCTTCGCGTTTGAATGGCTGCTCATAACTCCATCCAGGTCGCAGGTTGTTGTCTTCGCTTATACATGCTGAACAGCGTTTGTGAGTGGTTTTTGCAATCAAGAGTATACTCCTTTACCCAATCGTTTTTGTATGGTCACCAACACGCTGGTCATTATTATGGGCTATAGCTCGATCTCACCGAAGCCTGTTCCAAAGGTGTATCTAAACAATCAGTGAGGAAACGGCTAGGCTCCGATTCAGTCAGCAAAACCCAGGGGTTCGTTATGTTAGTGTGGTGCTCGTTTCCTTTGACGATGAATTTACCATCCGTCCTAACGGAGAGATACTGGGGTATTGACAGCTGAGGGCTAGTTCGCTTTTTTTTGTCACAAAAAGCCTGAATTTGATTGGACCATTTACTGAAATCCCTTTCCTGCTGTAAGAAGCACTTAAGGCTCTACTACGCTAATCAGCCATGACGATTATCTTCCAATACCTGTTTACGCAGACCAATAATGGGTTTATTTGCCGGGTTCCGCTTCGCATTTTAGAGGGGCCAGTGCTGGGTAAAGGCACCAGTCCAACTACGGCTGAAGCTGGGGAAGTCGATCTACAGGACTGGGTTGGAAAGAGTCTGCATGTGACCATTCAGTCGGGTATCCATATCATCTTGGGGGTGGCAGGCTGATACCGTATTGATTCTACTTGCTAATCGACGTAATCAGGAAACAGCCTCTGCATGCTGACGCCTGCGAGAAGCCTTGTTTAAAACATTCCCTGGTTTTCCCTTGTATGAAAAAATGGTTTAAGATAACGCTATATGTTCTTGGCAGTTTGGCGGTGTTGGGCTGGATTTGGCGAGTCGGCCAGGCCGATGATCTCGACAAGAATTTAGTTCGACAGTCTCAGCAAAAAGCAGTCGAGGATCTAGCTGCCAGGCCCAATGCCAAGCGCGATTTAGTGATCAATTCATTCAGGTGGCAAAAAAACGACGTGGGTACAGTCGCCTATCATTGGTTCACTGTTTTTAACACCTCCAAGCGGCATACCTATACAAAGTTACCCATACGATTTATCTATTATTCAGAGATCGGAAATGAGGTAGGCTGCATAAATAAGGTGATTGATAGGACCATACGAACTGGGGAATCCATTCGAATGGAAAACGTGGAAACAGAAATACGCTATCAATATGCGGATGGCGCAGATATGGAAATCACAGAGTAAAAACCTTGAGGATGACTCACCTATTTATTGGTTAAGCCGTTTTTCGCAAACCAATCTGGCATCGCCCTGCAAGCGTTATAATAAGCTGACCCAGTTGGCCGTGATAGAACTTTCGGCAACTACCGATTTAGCAAGGGTAGATGGCTTTGCCTTACAGCAGAAAATTTATGTCGATGCGCAACTTAAATTAAAATGTATACCCAATCTGTTTTTTTCCACCGGCGTCGATCAACGAATGGTCATTGATGCCTACAGTTTGTCAGTACAAAGCTTTTTTATCAAACCAGCTACCATCCCAGAACTGGAAAAAATGATCACCGTAATCATCGAGTATTGGTAGCGATGTGCCGCGCCGAATAATTTTTAAATACCGTTTTCCTGATCTATATGGAATAGATCATCAGGCTCCAGAGTCGCACCTGCCCATCAAATACCAACCCCTATGATTCGTTCTGTTATTACAGCTACTGGTAGTCATATTCCGGATACTATCATCCCTAATGAGGCTTTTTTAAGCACCCAATTCTTTACTCCGGAAAGCGTAGCTATACCTAAAGAGCAAGTGGCGCTGTTAACTCAGTTTAAAGCCATTACCGGCATTCAGCAACGGCGCTACGCCCACGCTGACCAGCTAGCCTCAGATCTGGGTTTGTTGGTCGCCAGCCAGGCCCTAACCAGCGCAGGCGTCGATCCGGAAACCTTGGATTACCTGATCGTGGCGCACAATTTTGGCGATGTGGCTCAGGGCAGTAACCGTGTCGACTTGGTTCCTTCCCTAGCCTCTCGAATTAAAGCCCGCTTAGCTATAAAAACCCCCAATTGTGTGGCCTATGATTTGGCCTTTGGGTGCCCAGGTTGGCTGGAAGGGCTTATCCAGGCCAACTACTATATTCGTTCAGGCGACGCCAGGCGCTGTCTGGTCATTGGTACCGAAACCTTGTCGCGGGTTATTGATCCAGCGGATCGGGATTCGTTACTGTTTAGTGATGGGAGTGGCGCGGTTATCTTAGAAGCTCAATCTAATGGGTCAATAGGTTTGTTAGCCCATCATACCCAGACCCATGCCCATCAGCACGTTGACTTTCTGAAGATGGGTAAATCCTATGGGCCTGTTGGTGCCGATAGTGCCGATCTGTTTCTGAAAATGAATGGACGTAAAGTGTATGAATTTGCCTTACAGCATGTACCCCTGGTGATCAAGCAGGCACTGGATAAAGCCGGGATGACGCTAGGGGATGTGAAGCAGGTTCTGATGCATCAAGCCAATGAAAAAATGAACATAGCTATTTTAGAGCGTCTTTTCCAGTTATACGGCCAAGCGGAGCCTCGGCTGAGCCTGATGCCCATGACCATTTCCTGGCTGGGCAATAGTTCGGTAGCCACCCTACCTACGTTGCTGGACTTACTCCAGCGGGGGCAGCTGGTAAATCACCGGCTGGCAGCCGGTGACACGATTGTATTGGCCTCGGTGGGAGCTGGCATGAACATTAACGCGGTGGTCTATCAGTACTAACTAAGCGATCAGCGTTTAGGTGTAGTATAGGGTTAATCTACAGCTATTCTCCTAGCCTAGGTTGCGCCTACCAAAGTGGGCCATCGTGGTGCGGCGAACTGTCAAATAGCCTGCCATAAGTTAATCGAAAAGGTTTACATCAAACTTAAATCGGAGCGCCGAAGCGATAGCCTTTTATACGAATCACGGAGAGTTACTAAGTACTTTATTTTATTGGGCAAGGTTGCGATTGACGCAATCTGTTAGAATACATCTTGTATGGCTCCTTATATAGCTGGAGTTTTTGAGAAGAAGTAAATAATAATTAATCCTTTTCGGTCTAGATCAGTTGTAGAAAGTGATGCCTGGATGCGCAAAGACGCTCGGCTGCCAACTTCCCCTATCAGGGTTAACTGCTCTCGAGCACTTCAAACCTAAACAGGATTGGTTTTACTGGTCCAGATTTTTGTAGTCTTCATGAGCCAACAGCCTGCCTTATGGCTGCTACACATTTAGTCCCGTTTTGTAGATCAGCCGTTTTTGACTTTTTCATAAATTCTGATCGTCTTGCTCCTTTACAGACTAGTTATGCGAATTAATTTTGATGCCCTTTTCCGGGTTATAGATCAGGTCATGATTCCCAAAGTACGGATTAACATCATGAGTGTTATCCGGGGTGGCCCTGAAATGCGGCTGGCGAAAGACAGCTTAACGATTAATGGTGTAGTTCCGGTTAGCTGGCAAGGGAAAGATCTGCTGGTGGATTTACGCTAATTCGGTGAAGTCCAGGAATATAATATTCGAGGTTTAGCAGTTGCCTAAATAGACTACCTACCTGCCTATTGCTGCTCACTATTAAACCCCCAAATAAATTATCAGCTATGGCTACTAATTGGTTAGTTATTATTACTGGTTACGCATCGATCAAACCAAAGCCTCATAAACGGGCTTATCTAAATACGAGTGTTGAGCAGGCTAATCAACGATTTAAACAGCAGTATCCACAAGCCAGAGACATTACGGCGGTAAGTGTTTCCTTTGAGGACGAATTCATCATCAGCGCCAGTGGCGATATTTCAGCCGACTACTAGTCATGCGATTCCTGAAAGGCCGACCTATCCAAGCTGATATGGTAGTTACACAGTTAACATCTTCTCGCCACTTTTCTTAATGGCTATTTGGGTCCAACTTACTCACCAGACGCTTTATCAGTATGAGCGAATGGTCTATCTATCAACTCAACTGATTCGTTTGAAGCCCACGGCTTATTGCCAGGCAGTTATCGAGGACTATTCCTTAACGATTCAACCAGCTAATCATGTGCTGCACTGGCAGCAAGACCCATTTGGTAATTTTATCGCCCGCGTTGATTTTTTGGAAAAAGTAACTCGCCTGTCGATTCAGGTTCAGTTGACAGCTAACCTTCAATCGATAAACTCCTTCGATTTCTTAATTGATGAATATGCTTTGTTTTTCCCATTCGAGTACACTGATTCACTCCAACATGATTTAGCGCCCTACCGAGGGGCTACTGAACATGGAGCTTATCTAACCCAATGGATTGGGCAAATTAGCCATCAATCTCGTCAAGAGACGGTTTCCTTTCTCATCAACCTTACTCAACAGGTTTGTCAGGCCATCATCTACCAGGTACGGCTACAACCTGGGGTACAGGCTGCTGACGAAACGCTCCGACGTTCTACAGGTAGTTGCCGGGATTGCGCCTGGTTATTGGTGCAACTCGTCCGTAAGTTAGGCCTGGCAGCCCGCTTTGTCTCAGGTTATTTAGTGGAGTTGTCCGATTCATTGAGCGACACCTCCACTGATGCTACTAGGGATTCGCTGGCCTTACACGCCTGGACAGAGGTATACCTACCAGGGGCGGGTTGGCTAGGGCTTGACCCCACTTCGGGAATGGTGGTTACCGAAGCCTATATTCCACTGGCGAGTTCGCCTGATCCAGTAGGTGCCGCTGTGATTAGCGGCACAACAGATAGCGCACAAGCTACCCTTTCCTATTCAAGTACTGTTGTTCATTTACCCTGACCTGACTGTCTACGTTGGATCAGGGATTATTTCATAGGGAGTAATAGCGTTCAGGAACTAGTAGCTCAGGAATTATTGTATACCCCGTCATACTTTTAAGACTAATTTCAATCGAGCGCGCGATGGTGGTGACCGGTGTATCAGTGGGTTGGTTCTCAAAGGGGTCTTGTAATTGAATCGCGCTTTTTTCGATTAAAATAAACGCAGCTGATATGAGCGTCACTAGTGGCACATCTAAATAATAATATTGATCATCAAAACAAAAAGGAAGTATACTCGCGAATAGGTAGATGAACACCTGCATATTGAAGGTATAGGTCCGAGGGAAAACTGTATTTTTAATCCGTTCACAGCGCCCCATAGAATCTGTCAAGTTAGTGAGCGTAGCGTTTAGCTGCACCAGCTGATAATCCGTAATTAATGCCTCATCATACAGCCGTCGAATTGCCAACGCATGCTTTACCAGCAGCATATTCGGTGGGTTGTGCGCATCAGCAACCTGCTTAGCTTCTTGTGAAGGAAGAAACTCCTCTAGTCGCTGAGACACTGGCTGTCTGCGTAAGGTATCCCCTAATACGTAACACCAAGCACATTGACGCTCAACAAATGGATGGAGATAGGTTTTGTGGTTAGTATCCACGGGCAGGAAGGTTTGCAATTGCCGAATAAAACTACGGCTATCATTGACAATAGCTCCCCAGGCTATTCTTGCCTCCCACCAACGATCATAAGCTTGATTGGTCCGAAAAGCTAGTAAGAGAGCGATACAGGTTCCCAGAATTGCCGCAATGGAGATAGGGATCTGGAAGGACCAAGGAATAAACCATTTACTGATAACAACCAGATTGGCAAACAAAAAAATCAAAAAGGCCTGTTTTAGTATATGCCGGATGTAGAAACGGATGGAAATCTTATTGTTTAGTAGCATTGAGCTTCTTTATGGTAGTAGCTATTGAGGATGCACAAACAACCTTGAAGTGACTTTGCTATAGTATATACAAAGCTTCGTTGTTTCAGGTCAAATTGTTTTAGTCACGACTTTACCTAACAATTAACCTGTTAAATACGGATTAGTTCACAGTTTCTTTAAATGCCCAATTGTTGAAGCATATATATGAAAACTCCATCGTCTCATCTAGGAGCGTAATGGTGAGACTGTTAGCCATAACCAAACAAAGAGGTGGCTGGCCTCTATCGCCGGACCGACGCTCGGCAAATTTCCGAGCGCTTCTCCGACCCATCCGGGTACGCTCACCACGGCAGGCATCGCAACGGGCAAACGTGCCGGAGCGGGACCGTTACGAATTTCAATAAGAAAAATCAATATGCATACCTATTGATTTTCAGTTATTTCCAGAACAAACCGAGCCAGATGCTAGCTGACGATGAAGCGCCACTTAAGTGCCGTATAAATGCCGTCCGATCAGTTAATAGGAAACGCTTGATTTGACCTACATTGCCGAAAAAACTCGCTATGTCAACTGGACAAAAAATTAAAGAAATTAGGCTTAAACAGGGAATGACACAACAAGAACTGGCCCTGGAAGCAAACATTAACCTGAGAACTGTTCAACGAATCGAGAATGAAGAGGTAATTCCTCGTAGCTATACACTCAAAATAATTGCAAAAGCATTACATATTGAGGAGTCAGAGCTAATCGATTCGAACCCATCGGGAAATGATCAGCAAAATCCCCGTCAGGGTAAGGCTATGTTAGTATGGCTGCATTTAAGTGGCTTATTTTTATTGCCGGCTTTTCTGACCTGGTTTTTCGAAAAAGAGCATGATCGGGACATTAAGTACCATGGAGCCGATGTGATCAATTTTCAGCTAAGCATGTTGGCCCTTTTACTGCCCTGCTTATTTTTAGCCTGATTGCCTCAGCTAGTAGCTTTATTTACTGTGTTGGTCGTCTTAATCAATACAGTTAGGGTGATCAGGGGTAAATCCTACTACTATCCCTTAACGATCAGAATAATAAAGACCTCATTTGAACCTGTATAATAGGCCGATCCAACCCATTACTTTATGCCAAGTGATTGATATAGTTCGCTACCGTTGAAGAGGAAGTAGGCTAAAGAGGGGCAAATATGACTTATGCTGACAGAAACAGTTTCATCGTAGGGGCGACCCCGCCTGTTTTATAGAAACTCAGCCTAGTCTCATCGCCCTACGGTAGCAGCCAACGGCTATACTGGTGCCTACAGTAGCTTTGCTCCTCTAAACGGGGTTGCATACAGCTAATTTTTATACCTGTTTCATCTCAGACTGAGAGCGTTTTACGATACATAATAAACTCCTGGAACATCAACAATAGCGAATCGCAGCCCCCTTTTAGGCTACTAGTAACTGAATTTTACGGAGTGTGTGTTCAACCGCTTGAATAGGAAAATCACCCCTGCGACCGTAGGCCTCAAAGCGTAAATACTCACCCCATACTAGGGCTCGGCCTTTCGCCGATTTATGCCAGTCGGCCTGACTAACTCCATACCCCTCTACCTCAGATGGTAGCACCAATGGCCAACCCGTGATCTCGCCTTGTGCATGAAACAGATAGGACCGCATGGTAGCGTAGGAATGGGCTATGAATAACATTTGCTTGGATACTTGAAAATTATACGCTTTCCGGGCTTCTACTACATTTTCTAAGGTATTAGTCGATATGGTTTCTAAGATGAAGCGCAGATCGGTCCGATCTCTATACTTGATGGCGGCTAAGATACGTTCGGACTCGGCTACTGAATCAATTCGCAGATCGTTGTAGCGAGCCACACCACCGGTGATCAGAATGAGCTTGACCCCAGTCGTCTCAATTGCCTGGTTAATGAGTTGTGCTAACTGGTGCTGGAAGACGTTGGAACCAAAGACGAACAGGAAGTCCACGGGCTCTACTAGGTCTTGTCGATAAAAACAGAGACTGGTTAATTCATCAATCAGGGTCTGACTCATCGAAGGTGGCTGAGGAAGTCTTGGAACCTCTCGATTAGGATTCACGGGTTGGCAGGGGCTAGTTTTCGGAGGTAGACCGCTCAATTTTGGCAAAAGACTAAGGTAGGTAAACTATTGGCCTACTTTTTCTAAACACTAGCATTTTATAAAAATGTAGTCGCCGATCAGCGATTCTAGACAAGAATTATTGTCCCATAACGGAGCATTTTATGAGATGTCATTATTGAATACCTGGCAACGCCAGTTGGCCGTATGCAATCATTACTGCTCTAAAAATAATTGTCACCTGATTTATATAAAATAAATCAGGTGACAATAGTATCTGACTTAGAATCGCTAAACAAGGTTCAGCCGTGCCCATTCTTCCATCGTCAAACCAGGGCGACCTACGACCGTTAAAACGTCGTCTTTGACAATTGTCTGCGCTTCCATTTGTCCACTTTTTGCTAATTGCATCGTTATGTAAGCGCTTTCCATATACGCTTTTACCAATACAGATGGAATTTGCTCAATTATCGCTTTCTGGTCGTCTGGATTGAGAACATTGCAGGTAATTTCTTTTCCAGATGCTTTTGACAGGATAGCCGCTACTTGAGGTCCGGTCAATACTTCAGTACTTAAATAGTAGTTGGCTCCGCCGCGTTTTTTGGGGCCTTCACGCAACACTGTAGCGGCTACAGCGGCAATATCTGACGCAAAGACCCATCCTTGTGGCGCATCACCCCAATAGACTGTGAACGAACCTATTTCGGTGATAGGTGGATCTACCGCTAATGAAGTATCTGCAATCACGTTCGGATGAAGATGCGTCCAGGCCATTCCACTGGCTTCGATGTATGTTTCAACCATATCGTGCCACATGAAGTGAGGGATTAGGTCGTGACGGGAAGTAAATACGCCCAGATGAACGATATGACTCACGCCCGCTTTTGAGGCAGCATCGACTAGCAGTTTGCTTTGACGAAGCATGTCTACGGTATAACCAGTCAACAGAAATATTCTGTCAATACCATCCAGCGCATCGGCAAAAGTTTCCGGTTTGTCCAAGTCCAGAACTACTGAATCCCAACCTTGCTGCTGCCATTGATTGGCTTTTTTCTGATCAGTTGTAGAAAGACGGACGGTAATCGAATCACTATTCCTGTCGAGTTCTTCAACAACCTGTGACCCTACTCGCCCCGTAGCACCAATAATCAATACTTTGGCTCTTTCACTTCCGCTACCAGTTGAGGCAGGATTATTTTTCATAACAGTAAAGGTTGACTTATAGGACAAAACTAGCGAGCCAATACTATACATTTGCAACCTGTTACACAAAGGATAGTAGTTACATAAAGGATACTAGGGTGAGAGGGGCTTCAGAAAATCAGACGGAAACGCCGTACAAAAAGGCAAGATTATCCATACAGGATACCTTGGATGTAGTCGGAGGTAAATGGAAATTAGTCTTGATATTTGTTCTTATCGATGGGAAAAAGAGGTTCAATCAACTCTCGAGAGAGGTTGGTATTAGTCCTCGAATTTTGTCGAAAGAGCTACAAGAACTAGAAATGAATGGACTGATCAGCCGCACGGTTTGCCATACCAAACCTGTTACGGTTGATTATGCGCTTACTGACTATAGTAAGACCCTGTCGGATGTAGTTACAACCATGTGTAAGTGGGGGGAAAGACACCGGGAGAAAATTGTTGGTAGCGATTAACGTTCGGCGTAGCGCTGTTTAATTTCATGAGCGCTTTACACTCGGGCTGATGTTGCGATACGTAGCAAAGCAGTAATAAATGTAGGTTGCAGGCACTTCTTTCCCATTTCCAGATCAGTCACATGAACGCTTCGTTGCCTCTATCAGGAGCGTTTAAATGAGAATTGAGAACTTTGAAAGGAAAATGGACAGCCGCTTCTTACCACTGCCGTATAACTGATCAGCTCAAAGCCAGTATGGATTTCCTGACAACCCTTGTCCGCCAGAGCCAGTAAGCAGCCAACAATAGATTAACTAGACCAAACCAGTTCCCAGTCTTGGTATAGAAACTGCTTATTGGAGAAGCGGGTATGCTGCCGATCAAAACCGCTTTGTTACCGGCTGAGGTATTGGCTTCGTATAAAACATGACCTAACCCATCGCTAACCAACAGACGGCCTTGCCGGGGGGTTCTTACCAGGGAGAAGCCATTTTCAACTCCCCGTACTAACGCCATGCGGGAATGCAGCCAAGCGTCAACGACAAAATCATTGGCGGGTACAAATAAGCTAGTAATCGGCTCGTTGCCGTACCGGCGCATCGTGCCAGGAAAATCAAGGTCTTTACAAATAGCAACACCCGCTTTCTGACCAGCCAGCTTAAACAGGCCTACTTGGTCACCGGCGGTGAAGTGACCCTCAAAGCCTCTCACCAGATGGTTTTTAGTATAGTCAGCGACGATTTCCCCCTTCCCATTAATAACCAATGCCGAATTGCGGGCCTGGGGTTGACTGAAATCAGCGAGTCCATCCACCAGATCGACCTCATAACGGTGGGCAGTCCGCTTGAGGGAAGCTATGACTGGTTGATACGTGTCTAGGCTTAATCGGATAGCCGTTTCTGGAAGCACAACAACGGTTGCGCCTTGTGCGACAGCTGACGAAATAGCTTGTGAATAATCATCAAGAAGACGCTTAAGTTGGCCAGCAGTAGCCTGCTGGGCTTTGTGATGTCTACTCTCTTCCAAGGCCACTAATCCCACTTTGAAGCCCGATAAAGGCTTTTGGCCACTGATACGATACCAACTATAGAGAAACGACAGGCCATACACCAAGAAGGCACTACTCACTAAGTAGGAAATCCAGTGCCGGTTTCGTTGATAAGCCCAACAACCCAGGGCGATTAGGGCGGGGAAAAAGCTGACCAAAAACGTAATGCCCAAACTACCTGTTACCGATGCAATCTGAATCAGCGGTACCATATCCGCTTGGGTATAGGCTATGCTGGTCGCCGTTCCGTCGGGTGAAAACGTCCCGACCAAGTATTCGAAGCTAGTCATTAAGACCGGGTAGGTGAAAACAGTGTACCAGGAATCAAGATGGTGGGTGATGGTAGTTGACCAAACAATGATGCGGGCAAATACATAGGCCAGTGCCAGAGTAAGCAGCAGGGCCGGAATGATCGAAACGACGGTTTGTAAATAAGTTAGCCAACTCAGTCTTCCCAGTAAACAGGCTGCGAAAGCCAACCAAAAACTGGTTCTTGGGGAGCGGTAGTATGCCAGACCTAAAAGAGGAGTCGGCGCTAGCCAGACCAGATACCAATAGTTTCCGGTCAGGGCGTTACCAAAGTACCATGCCAAAGCAGAAGTTGCCAGAAGCAGAGCGGCACAAATAGTTTGTTTATTGAGCTTTATCCAAAGGTGTCCCAAGGCACGTTTATTATTCGTTTGTATAATTCACTGGGCATTTATGAGTTTACCTATACCTGGACCTGACGTAAATTAATTTTATAACGCGTCCAGGGGTAACTAGTCGGTTCAACGCTGAGTTAGCGCTACAAACGGGAACCAACTCAGCGCTGAACCGGTTGAGAATACATAAGCCAATGCGCATGTATTAAATCTTTGACCGATAATGGATACCAAATCCCTCGTTAAAATGGCTAAATCCCTCAGCGATCCGCACCGCCTGCAGCTCCTCAAGGAAATTGCCAAAGGGACAAACCGGGGGTGTGCCGATTTGTTTGAGGCCGTTCCGATCAGCCAACCGTCTATGTCCCAACATTTGAAAGCGCTTTCGGATGCCGGTTTGATCGAGTCGCATAAGGAAGGCCGTAATAAATTTATATCGATTAATCCAGCTAAGCTGCAGGAGTTGGAAAGTTTCCTACAGTCCTTAAAAATAACCTAGGCTATGCTGACCGGAAGACGATAATGGTTTTCTGTTACTAAATACATAAACACTTAATTATATGTGTATGTATTTATTGACTCATTCATTAAGCACACGTTAAGAAGGCCTTTTAGCGAATACAGTCCGTTGCGAGCCAATCCAAGCTTCTTTGTTCAATTACATAAGTGTATAATTATCTATTAATGTGTTTAATTTACTAACACCGTCACCGGTTCACCCCGGCAAATCCGGACAACCACATTTGCCAAGCCAACTGCGTGAGCCCTGGCTTATGAAACTAGGCACATTGCTGGCTGGCTGCTGTTTGCTAGCCAGTTGCGCCGAGCAGCCAACTTCCGAGCAGGCAGCGCCCCCGGCTTTACCCGTAGCCACCGTGCAAACCAGCACCCAAACTACCTATCAGGACTATCCTGTGGCCATTGAAGGGATCGTTAATGTCGAAATCAGGCCTCAGATCGCCGGAATACTCGACCGTATTCTGGTCGACGAAGGAGCCGCCGTGCGGCAGGGACAGCCCCTGTTCAAGATCAACGATGCCCCCTACCGAGAGCGGTTGAATACGGCGCTGGCCGCCCAATATGCAGCAGAAGGCGCTCTGGTTAGTGCCCAATTGGAGGTCGATAAATTTGCGCCCCTGGTGCAGAATAAAGTCGTCTCCGATATTCAGCTAAAAACGGCACAGGCGGCCCTGACGGTGGCAAAGGCCAACCTGCAGCGCGCCGAAGCCGAGGTCAGTAGCGCCCGCATCAACCTGGGTTATACACTCATTAAAGCCCCCGTTAGCGGCTACCTGGGGCGCTTGCTAATCAAGCAGGGCAGCCTGATAGGACCTACTGATGCCCAAGCCCTAACCCAGCTCTCTGACGTACACCAAATACACACCTACTTCTCGCTGGGAGAAGATGATTTTCTCTCCTTTCGCAAACAATACGCCGGGCAAACACTTCCCCAAAAGCTGGCCCACGTGCCCCCGGTGGCCCTGGTACTGGCTGACCAAAGTATGTTCCCGGTACGGGGGAAAGTAGATATGGTGGACGGGCAGTTTGATAAGACGACGGGGGCCGTGACGCTGCGCGCCACCTTCCCCAACGCCAATGGACTGCTGCGCTCGGGCAACACGGGCACCATTCGGCTGGCCCTGGCGCACCCCAACGTGCTGCTGGTACCCACTGCCGCCACCGTAGAGCTGCAGGACCGCGTATTTGTGTACGCGGTGGGCGACAGCAACCGCGTCAGCCGCCAAGCCATCACCATTCAGGGCAAGAGCGGGGCCAACTACCTGGTGAGCGAGGGCGTAAAAGACGGCGACCGCATCGTGCTGCAAGGCATTGACCACTTGCAGGAAGGTCAACTCATCCAACCGACTCAGGGGCCTAAACCCAATGCCGCCGTGGCGGGCAGGGTAGCCGTCCAATCTGTTCAGAATTAATCGTTTCCCCTCATGTTTACCGTATTCATTGAACGGCCCGTGCTGGCCACCGTCATCTCCATCTTGCTGGTGATTGTGGGAGCGCTGGCCTTGTGGAAGCTGCCGATTCAGCAGTTCCCCGACATTGCGCCCCCCACGGTGCAGGTCACGGCGCTCTACCCCGGCGCCAACGCCGAAACGCTGCTGCGCTCGGTGGCGCCCTCGCTGGAAGAAGCCATTAACGGCGTCGAGAACATGATGTACCTGAAGTCGACGGCCAGCAACGATGGCACGCTTGTCATTCAGGTGAGCTTCACCCTAGGTACCGATCCCGACCAGGCTGCCGTGAACGTGCAGAACCGGGTGGCCCAGGCCACCAGCCAGCTGCCCAGTGAGGTGGTGCAGCAGGGCGTAACGGTGGCCAAGCAGCAGAATAGCCTGGCGATGATTGTGGAGCTCTACTCGGATGACCCCAAGAAGTACGATCAGACCTTCCTGGACAACTACGCGCAAATCAACCTGATACCAGAGCTCAAACGCATTCCGGGCGTGGGCTCAGCCGCCGTATTCGGGGGCAACAAGGCCTACGCCATGCGCGTCTGGCTGAACCCGGCCCAGCTGGCTAGCTACGGTCTCACGCCGGCCGAGGTGATGGCCGCCATTCAGGACAAAAACCTGGAGGCCGCCCCCGGCCGCCTGGGCGAGAGCAGCCAAGAATCATTTGAGTACGTCATCAAATACAAGGGCAAGCGCAACAAGCCCACGGACTACGAAAACATGATTATTCGGGCCAACGCCGACGGCTCAATGCTGCGCCTTAAGGACGTGGCGCGGGTAGAATTTGGCTCGACGACCTACAACACCTCCGTGCGGATTTCGGGCAAGCCCGGTATGAACGTGGCCATCTTCCAGTCGGCGGGCTCCAACGCCAACGAGGTGCAAATTGCCGCGGGCAAGGTCATGAAGAAGCTGGAAAAGGACCTGCCGAAAGGGGTCAGGCAGCTAACCCTGCTCAGTACCAAGGAAGCGCTGGACTTGTCCATCGAGCAGGTTGAGCACACGCTCCTGGAGGCCTTTGTCCTGGTGTTTATCGTCGTGTTCCTCTTCTTACAGGATTTTCGCTCGACGCTCATTCCCGCCATTGCCGTGCCGGTGGCCATCGTGGGCACGTTCTTCTTCATGCAGCTGGTGGGCTTTACCATCAACCTGCTGACGCTCTTTGCCCTGGTGCTGGCCATCGGCATCGTGGTCGATGACGCCATTGTGGTGGTGGAGGCCGTGCACAGTAAGCTGGAGGAAGGCACCCACTCGGTAAAAACAGCTACCAGGAAGGCCATGCAGGAGATTACCGGGGCCATTATTTCTATTACCCTGGTCATGGCAGCCGTGTTTCTGCCGGTGGGCTTGCTGGATGGCCCGACGGGGGTATTCTACCGCCAGTTTGCCTTCACAATGGCCATTGCCATCCTTATTTCGGCCGTCAACGCCTTAACGTTGAGCCCCGCGCTGGCAGCCCTGTTCCTCAGGCACACCCCGCACGAGCACGCGGCACCGAGCACGGTTAAAACCCGCTTTTTTGCGGGCTTCAACCGTAGCTTCGAGCGGCTGACTGCCCGCTACGTGGGCAGCATTAAGTTTCTGGTGCGCCACAAGTGGGTGGGCCTCAGCGGCCTGGTGCTGGTTATAGCCCTCACCGGCTGGCTGGCCAAGCGCACGCCTTCCGGCTTTATTCCGAATGAAGACCAGAGCTTCGTGGCCGTGGCCGTGACCCTGCCGGCTGGTGCATCGCTGCACCGCACCGAGCAGATTGCCCAGCAAATCGAAGCGCAGTTAATCCCTCTGCCGGCTATTGAGGTCATCAACATGATGGCCGGCTTCAACATCCTGGCGTCGGCCAACAGCCCCTCGTCCATCACGCTATTTGCGCGCCTGCGGCCCATTAAAGACCGCGGGGCGGAAAAGGACATTGAGGGCATCATGGCCATTATACGCGAGAAAATGACCACCATTAAGGGGGCGGACATCTTTGTATTTACTACGCCTACCGTGCCGGGCTTCGGCAACGTAGAAGGCCTGGAAGTGGTGTTGCAGGACCGCACCGGCGGTGAGTTGCCCAAGCTGGGCCAGGTCGGGCAGGCCTTTATCGGCGAGCTGATGAAGCAGCCGGCTATTGGCGTGGCCTTTACCTCGTTCCGGGCTGACTACCCGCAACTGGAAGCAGAAGTAGACGAAGTAAAAGCCGCCCAGCTGGGCGTAGGCGTGAAAGATGCGCTGCAAACCATGCAGGCTTACTTCGGCAGCGCCCAGGCCACCGACTTCAACCGCTTTGGCAAGTACTACCGGGTGGTGGTGCAGGCCGACAAGGCCAGTCGCGCCGACCTGACGGCCCTCAACGGCGCGTTCGTGAAAAACAACCGGGGCGAGATGGTGCCCCTGGCTACGCTGGTGCGTTTCAAGCGGGTGTTCGGCCCAGAAACGGCCTCGCGCTACAACCTCTTCAACGCGCTGACCATCAACGCGACCCCAAAGCCGGGCTACAGCTCCGGCGATGCCATTAAGGCCGTGGAACGGGTGGCCGAGACGTACTTACCCGCGGGCTACACCTACGAGTTTTCGGGCCTGACCCACGAGGAAATCTCCTCGGGCAACCAGTCAACCGTCGTCTTTTTGATGTGTATTGTGTTTGTGTACTTCCTGCTGGCGGCCCAGTACGAGAGCTACATTCTGCCCTTTGCGGTGCTACTCTCGCTGCCGACGGGCATTTTGGGGGTGTTCGCGGCCATTGGTCTTGCGGGCATTACCAACAACATCTACGTGCAGGTGGCCCTGATTATGCTCATTGGCCTGCTGGCCAAGAACGCCATCCTGATTGTGGAATTTGCCTTGCAGCGTCGCCACGCGGGCGAACCGTTGGTGCAGGCCGCGCTCAATGCCTCGGCCTCGCGCCTGCGGCCCATCCTGATGACCTCGCTGGCCTTCGTGGCGGGGATGCTGCCCATGATGAACGTACAAGGCCCATCGGCGCAGGGCAACCATTCGATCAGCATCGGCGCGGCCGGGGGCATGGTCACGGGCGTTTTGCTTGGCCTGTTTCTCATCCCGGTGCTATTCGTGATTTTTCAACGCCTGCATGAGCGAATTAGCGGTACTTCTCACCCGGTCACGGCTCACCCGACCCCGGTACCCGAACCCGAACCGATTAACTAATCCATGACGACTACCCAAAAAACGCGCTGGCACCGCCCCACCCTAGGGCTCCTAGGGCTGGCTTGCCTGCTACTGGTTTCGGCCTGCAAAGTGTCGAAAGACGTGCCGATGCCGACGCTGGGGCTACCCGCTACCTACCGCACGGCTCCCAACGCCGATACGAGTTCCGTGGCAGGCTTGCCGTGGCGGAGCTTCTTCACCGAGCCAGCCCTGCAACAACTGCTGGATAGCGCTACGGTGCGCAACAACGACCTACAGCTAGCCATCCAAAACATTACGTCTGCGCAGGTTGCTCTCCGGCAAGCGCGGTTGGGCAATGTGCCGGCCGTGACCCTGCAGGCTGGCGTGACCACCAACCGGCCCTCAGCCAACAGTCTGAACGGCATTTCTTACCGTCAGTTCCTGGGGGTCAATCACCTCGAAGACTACAATCTGGCCGCGGTCGTGAGCTGGGAAGCCGACATTTGGGGCAAAATACGCAGCCGCAAGGCAGAGGCCCTGGCGGCTTACCTGCAAAGCCAGGAGGCCCGCAAAGCGGTGCAAACCCAGGTAGTGGCCCAGGTAGCAGAAGGGTATTATAACCTGCTGATGCTGGACACCCAACTAGCCGTAGCCCGGCGTAATGCGGCGCTTACGGACAGTACATTAGCGATTACTCAACTTCAATTTACCGCCGGCCAGGTGACGTCCCTGGCCGTCCAGCAGATCGAGGCCCAGCGGCTGACCGCGGCTGGTTTGATTCCGGCTTATGAGCAGGCCATTACCGTGCAGGAACATGCCCTGAGCACACTGGTGGGACGGTTGCCGGGCGATGTCCGGCGCTCGGGTAACCTGCTGGCGATGGAGGTGCCGATGATAGCCGCGGCTGGGGTACCCTCGGCGCTCTTGAGCCAGCGGCCCGATGTACGCAGTGCCGAACTGGCGCTGGAACGAGCCAATGCAGCTGTGGGGTATACCAAAGCGCAGCTTTACCCGACGCTGGCCATCACGACCCAGGGGGGGCTTAACGCCTTCCAAGCCAGTAACTGGTTCAGCATCCCGGCCTCCCTGTTCGGGCTGGCGACCGGGGGGATCACCCAACCGCTGCTCCAGCGCCGGGCGCTGCGCACCCAGTATGAGCTCAGCCGGATTGACCGGGAGCGGACGGTCATTCAATTTCGTCAGCAGGTACTGGTTGCCGTGGGCGAAGTATCCAATGCGTTGAGTCAAATCACCAAAACGCAGACCCAGCAAGCTTTAGCGTCGGACCGTGTCCGCGCCCTGCGCCAGGCCACCAGCAATGCCAATCTCTTATTCCGTAGTGGCCTGGCTACCTACCTGGAAGTCTTGACGGCTCAAAGTAATGCGCTGCAAAGTGAACTGGAACTGGCTTCGCTGAAACGTACCCAGTTGGAAGCGAACGTGGAGCTGTACCGAGCCGTGGGTGGCGGCTGGCAGTAGCTAAACGGCCTCGCGTCAAGCAGACCGGAATATCCTTACACGAATGGGTTGTATGGCGTAGCCGACCTAAGCAGGGCCATCGGTAGTTGCCCGAAAAGTCAAATGCGCCTACCTTAAAACCAACGACAATGGAAACCCAGTCACTCGTCAAACTGGCCAAGTCCCTCAGTGACCCGCACCGCCTGCGTATTCTACAGGAAATGGCTCGGGTGCAGTGGTTGGCATGCGCCGATTTATACGCGTTTGTGCCCATCAGCCAGCCTACTATGTCGCAGCATGTGAAAGCGCTGGTGGATGCGGGCTTTGTTGATTCCCAAAGAGAAGGCCGCCATATATACCTATCCATTAATCCAGTCAAGCTACAAGAACTGAATGAGTTTCCACACTTGCTCAACGTCAGCCAACTACCCCGAATCAGTAACTAGTATGAAACATACGTACGTAATGGTTTATGAAAACGTGTCGTTGCACCCCATCGCGCAAACAACGTCTACAACCAGATAAATGAGTAACTACCATGGCTATACCTAAGCAGATGCACCTAATTGCACAGCTGGCCAGTGGCCAGGGCATCGAACAGGGTGGGTGGCGGTGGCCCACCGAAGATGCCGGGGCCTTTATCAACGAGGACATCTACCTCAAAGCAGCCCAATTAGCCGAAAAGGCGAAGCTCGACGGTTTATTTATGACGGATGTACCCAGTGTCAACGTCGACCTGCGCAACCAGCCCCCACAAGCCAGCCTCGACCCGGTGGTGCTGATGGCTCTGATGGCCAAGGCCACCGAGCGCCTGGGCCTGGTAGCCACCATGTCCACCTCCCTTAGCGAGCCCTACACCATTGCCCGGGTCATGCGCTCGCTGGATCTGGTGAGCAAGGGCCGCGTAGGCTGGAACGTGGTGACTACGGGCACCCAGGAAGTGCTGCTTAACTACTTCCCCGGTGTTCTCGATCATAGTCACAAGCACGCCCGTGCCCTGGAGGTGTGGGAAGCCGTGCTACGCCTGTGGGGCAGTTGGCCGGAGGGGGCCCTGAAACTGGACAAGGCGGGTATTTTTGCCGATGCCGCCCAGATTCAACCCATCAACTTCGAAGGCAAGTATGTTACCACGCGAGGCCCGATTCTGCTACCGCCCTCGCCCCAGGGCCAGCCGGTGATATTCACGGCCGGCGGGGGGCAGTACGGCTATGCGTTTGCAGCCACCAAAGCCGATGCCATGTACAGCAACCCGCCCACGCTCGATTACGCCAAGGCCTTCTGGCGGGAGCTATCAGCCAGCATCCGCCAGGCCGGCCGCAACCCGAATCAGTTTACCATCTACAATGGCATCGGGGTATCGATTGCTTCCTCGGAACAGGAAGCGCTTCAACGCCGGGCCAGACTCGACGAGATGGGCGACCCGGCCTCCCGCCGGCAGTACCTGAGCCACATGTTGGGCATTCCGGTAGCCGAGCTGCCCCTGGACGCGCCCATTCCGGCCGCCTTGCTCCAGCGGGCTCGCCCTAATGCCCGCGACCAACGCTCGCCCTACGCCTACGACCTGGCCATGAAGGGTTTCACCATTCGGCAAGTGTTGGCCCACGGCCCCATCAACTACCACCCCATTTTTTTAGGCACGCCTGAGCAGGTGGCCGACAAGTTCCAACTCTGGTTTGAGGCTGGTGTGGGAAAAGGCTTCTGCGTAGTGCCCGATTCGGGTCTGGAATCGCTAACCGATTTTGTGGAGCAGGTCGTGCCGATTCTGCAAAAGCGTGGTCTGTTGCGTACGGAGTACAGCGGCACCACACTACGGCAGCATTTAGGCTTGCCCTACCAGAATGGCTTTCCTGATAAAGACTGAAACGTTTCACAATCAATTAACCAGTAAAGTAACGACTATGAAGATTGGAATCATTGGCACCGGCCCTGTTGGTGGCTCTCTCACCAAAAACCTGGCTGCTCTCGGCCACCAGGTGAAAGTGACCAACACCCGCCAGCCGGCCGAGTTGGCTCAAAAAGCAAAGGAGCTGGGCGCTAGCCCTGCCACCCTGCAAGACGTGGTACGAGACGTGGACCTGGTTTTTATCGCCGTGCCCTTCAAGGTACTTGACGAGTTTCCCAAGGACCTATTCCGGTCGTTGCCCCCCGAGGTAATTGTGGTAGACACCGGCAACTACTACCCCTTCCGGGACGAGAAGATCGACGCGCTGGAGCAGGGCACGCCCGAGAGTGTACTGGCGGCCGAGCAATTGGGTCGATCCATCATCAAAGCCTTCAACAACCTGCTGGCCGAAACAATTGCCAGTGGTGGTACCGCCCCCGGCACGCCCGGCCGCATCGCCCTTTCCATTGCGGGCGAGGACGAGCAGGCCAAGCAAGTCCTGGCCGACCTCTGCAACGATCTTGGCTTTGACGTAGTAGACGGGGGCACCCTGGCCGACTCCTGGCGGCAGCAGCCCGGCACCCCGGCCTACTGCACCGAGCTCACGGCCCCGGAGCTAACCCAGGCCCTGGCCAACGCCGTGCCCGGCAAGGCTCCGCAGATACGCGACGAAATTATCTCGGCGCTGATGCAACGCGAAGCCTGGCCTACCCGCCAGGAAGTGGTAGCTGGCAACCGCGCCAAGCAGCAGGGTAAAATGTAGGTGGTCCCAGTGCCCCGCGTAGTTACTTTGTGTTCACGCTGGGCAGTGCTACTGCCTTTACAATCAGACTATTATTCTGACATGTCAACCTATTAAAACGTATGAGCGAGCAACCGCTGCTGACCCCTTATCACTCCGATAAGCTCATCCTGAAAAACCGCGTGGTGCTGGCGCCCATGACCCGCGCCCGCGCCGACAACGAAGGCAACGTGCCTACCGACCTGATGGTGACCTACTACACACAGCGGGCCTCGGCGGGCCTGCTCATCTCGGAGGGCGCATTTGTGAGCCCCCAGGCCGTGGGCTACATCAACGTGCCGGGTATCTACTCGCAAGCGCAGGTGGCGGGCTGGAAAAAAATAACCGACGCGGTACACGCGCAGGGCAATCTGTTTTTTGCGCAGCTCTGGCACGTGGGTCGGCTGTCGCACCCCGACATGCTGAACGGCAACCTGCCGCTGGCCCCGTCGGCCATTAACGCCCACGACAACGTGTATACGCCTAGCGGCTTTCTACCCACGGTGACGCCGGCCGCCATGACGGTCGCGCAAATCAAGCAAACGGTGGCCGACTTCGCGCAGGCCGCGCAAAACGCGCTGGCCGCCGGCTTCGATGGGGTGGAGTTGCATGCCGCCAACGCCTACCTGTTTCACCAGTTTTTTGCGCAATGCGCCAACACCCGCGCCGACGAGTACGGCGGTTCGCGGGAAAACCGGGCCCGGTTTCTCTTCGAGGTGCTGGAGGCAATGCAGACAGCGGACGTGGACCTGAGCAAGGTAGGCGTGCGACTCAACCCCTCGCTCGACGGCTTGGGCGGTATCACGGTTGACGCTGAAACCCTGCCCACGTTTGATTACATCGTGCAGCGCCTTAATGACTACGGCTTGGCTTACCTGCACCTGCTGGAGCCGTTCACCGACGTGAGCCAGAATGCGCTTGCCGAATCCCACATTGCCCGGCGCTACCGCCCCCTCTACCAGGGCACGCTCATCATTAACAACGGCTTTGACCAGGAGAAAGGCAATACGATCCTGGCCGATGGGGAGGCTGACCTGGTGGCGTTTGGCAAACCCTTTATCGCTAACCCCGATCTGGTCGCGCGCTTTGCACAACACACGCCCCTGGCCAAACCAGACAAGGAGACCTTGTACACGCCCGGCCCTAAAGGTTACACGGACTACCCGGCCTTAGCTGAACCGGTACCTCATTAAGGCTGATTGTCAACTTTTACGCAAAACATCTTATTTCCAATAGAATGGCAACGAACATCATGCACTCGGCGCAGGCCAAATCGATCGGCGGGCGCGACGGCCGTATTGAATCAACTGACAACGTACTCAACCTGGAGCTGACCATGCCCCGCGCCCTGGGTGGCCGCGCCCGAGAAGGCGCGACGAATCCCGAGCAACTGTTTGCGGCTGGCTATGCGGCTTGTTTCGGCAATGCCGTCATTCATACGGCCCGACAGGCGAAAGTAAGCGTGGGCAACATTTCCGTCGACGCTCGGGTAGAACTCTTCATGAACGAGGATAATCTGCCAACGCTTGGCGTGGCTCTGCACGTGAACCTGCCCGACGTAGTCCAAGCCCAGGCCCAGGAAATCGTGGCCCAGGCTCACCAGACGTGCCCGTACTCGCGCGCCACGCGCGGCAACATCGACGTCAATCTCATCGTCACCACCGATGCCGTAGTAGCCGCCTAGGCCGCCACGTTTGCAGAGCGAGCCTTGCGCCCTGCTCGAGAGCGACCCTAGACCGGGCGTAAGGTTCTTAGTTCATCTGGGCCCGCCTGTTTAGCGAGCTGATGTTACCCATTTTTTTCACTCTTGCTCATTCTCTTTATGAATATTGGCATTATCGGTACCGGTTCAATCGGGGCTACCCTCGCGCAAAAGCTGATGGCTGCCGGCCACCAGGTGAAAGTGACCAACACCCGCCAGCCGGCCGAGTTGGCTCAAAAAGCAAAGGAGCTGGGCGCTAGCCCCGCCACCCTGCAAGACGTAGTACAGGACGTGGACCTGGTGTTCGTCAGCATCCCCTTGCATGTCATTCCAAAGCTGCCCGCTGGCCTGCTGCGCGACCTGCCCACGGAGGTAGTGGTGGCGGATACCAGCAACTACTACCCGCAACGGGACGGGAAAATCGACGCCTTAGAAAACGGGCAAGTCGAAAGCGTGTGGGTGGCCGAGCAGCTGGGTCGCCCCATCATCAAAGCTTACAACAATATTCTGTCCCAGACGCTGGTTGCGGGCAGCGATGCCCCCGGCACGTCCGGCCGCATCGCCATTTCGGTAGCTGGCGACGATGCGCAGGCCAAACAGCGCGTGGCCGAGCTCATCAGCGCTACAGGCTTTGACGTGGTAGACGCGGGCTCATTGGCCGATTCGTGGCGGCAGCAGCCCGGTACGCCGGCCTACTGCACCGAGCTCACGGCCCCGGAGCTGACCCAGGCGCTGGCCGCCGCCGTGCCGGGCAAGGGCCCACAGGTGCGCGATCAGATTATGGCCCAGCTCACGCAGCGCAACATGCCCCCCACGCGCGATGACCTCCTGGTCTTGAACCGCTCGCTGGGCATGGGCGTTTAGGGCCAGGAGCCGGCCGCCATGACGGGAGCGCAAACCAAGCAAACAGTGGCCGACTCGGCCCTAGCGCCTTAGTAGCCGCGCACGGCCCCACCGACCTATTATAAATTCATAGTGACCTGACATGTTATAAATTCATAGTAACCTCACATGGGAAATAACCAAAACCCAACCGTCTTAGTCTTGGGCGCCAGCGGCACTATCGGCCGTCGAGTTATTAAAGACCTGGAAGGTCAAGCGGTTAACGTGCGCATCACCTCGCGCAAACAGGTGGTAGTAGACCAGCTTACCCGCGAAGGCAAAGACTGCACCTACCTGGACCTGGACGACCCTAGAACCTTCGCCCTGGCGCTGGCCGGGGTGGACCGGGTGTTTCTGCTAACCGGCTACACGGTGGCCATGCTCACCCAGAGCAAAACACTGGTAGATGCGGCCAAGAAAGCAGGCGTCCAGCATATTGTGCACGTAGGCGTGTTTGCGGAGTGGGATACGACCGATGCGCACTTTGCGTGGCACCAGATGATCGAAAAATACATCGAGGCCAGTGGCATTGCCTGGACTCACCTCCACCCGAATATGTTTATGGAAGTATTTACGGGCCTGTACATCCCCAAAAACTTCACCTACACCGGCTATTGGGACGACCGTCGCATCGGCTACATTGCCTCTAGCGACATTGCGGCAATGGCCACCAAAGCGCTTGTCGAAGGGCCTCAGCGTCACGGTGGTCAACATTATTGGTTGAGCGTAGAAAGCTTTAACGGACAGGAAATTGCGGAGCTGTTGAGCGATGTTACCGGCCTCGACATCACGTATGAAAACAAAGGGCTCGAAGGCTTTAAAGGGGTAATTGAGCAGGTGGTGGCCAACGGCGGGGAGAGCTGGTACGCGAACGCCAACATTGAGTTTGTGACGCAGATGCTCGATGGCAGAATGTCGTATATGTCGATGGTGCAGAACGATATTCCGTACGTGCTGGGAAGACCGGCTAAAACACTTCGGGAATTTTTGGAGGAGCATAAGGCTGCCATAGTGGAGTCCGCCACCAAAAAATCGTAGTATTTTGTCCTGATATAAGTTATCCATTTTAAGCGAAAATTAGTGACCTATATCAGGACAAGTTATTCTTTTGGGGGCGCCCACTATTAATCGTAGAGTAACTGTTAGTATATCGTCTCTTATAACGCCCCATTTGAGAAGCAGATAAATAAACAGCTGTCGTCTCAGGTAGGAGCCTTTTTCTAAGAAAGTTTAGTGGCGGCTCTGGGAAGAATACGGAATGGGCACCTGCAGACCAACTTTAACGAGTGACATGGCAACGCTGGTTTTGAAAGACTTTACGTTCGTATGGCTGAAAAAAATCTTTTGCGTCAGACGCCCATAGGCCTCCATAGAAGGGGTCAAAATGATTAATAAAAAATCGTAATCCCCCGTTACATAGTAGCATTGCTGCACTTCTGGAGTTCCCTCAAAGAGCGCCTTGGCCTCCTCGATATGGTCGATTCGTTCGCTACTTAAACTCACTTCAACCAGCAGCGTCACCAGCGCCCCTACTTTCTCCCGATTAAGTATAGAGGTATCGGCTGTGATGATCTTCTCCTCCCGCAGTCGCTTGATCCGCCGTTGGACCGCAGCCGCTGACAAACCAATGGTTTCGGCGATGTCCCGTTGTGGCCTCATATTGTCGGCCTGTAATTCGCTCAGGATAGCCAGGTCAAATTTATCAAGGTCTTCCATATCTAGGTGCCGGGTAGACAATCAACGAGTCAGAATTGCGTAAAGGGGTCAAAAATAGAGGAAAAGATGCAAACCTTATAAGCGAATTTTGCACGCTATTTCACATTGACTTCGCAATACGATGGAATCAAAGACGATAAAAGGGGTTAGCTTAGCCATAGGGGCCGCCATACTTTGGGGGGTGTCGGGCACCGTGGGACAATTTCTCTTTGAGCACCGGCATATCAATGTGGAGTGGCTAATCACCACGCGAATGTTGCTATCGGGCGCTCTGCTGTTGAGCTTTTCTGGGTTGGTTGAAAAGGCCAATCTGCTGTCGATATGGAAGCACAAAAAAGACGCCCTGCAGTTGGGTGTTTTTAGTCTGGCCGGCATGCTGGCCGTTCAGTATACGTACTTTGCCGCCATCAACTATTCCAATGCGGCCACGGCAACGGTGCTCCAATATTCAGGGCCAATTCTCATTGCGGTTTACCTGGCGATCAAAACCAGACGTATGCCTACAAGATCCGAAGTAGGGGCAATATTGCTGGCGATCTTTGGCACCGTGCTGCTGGTCACCCGGGGTGATATGATGAGCCTGTCAATTTCGGGCTTAGCCTTGCTGTTTGGGCTTGGGTCGGCGGTTACGCTGGCCATTTACACCTTACAACCGGCCCGTCTTTTAGCTAGGTATAGCTCCTCGCTGGTTATTGGCTGGGGCATGTTTTTTGGCGGTTTGGTTTTCTCGCTAGTCCGGGCACCGTGGCAGGTCAGCGGAACCTGGGACACACAAACCTATCTGGGTATGGGCTTTATTGTGGTCTTTGGGACGTTGGTAGCTTTTTACGCCTATATGTCAGCCGTGAAGCTAATTGGTGGTCAGAGAGCTAGTTTATTGGCCTCGGCCGAGCCCCTCTCCGCGGCTCTGATCGCGGTGATGTGGCTTGGGCTCTCCTTCACGGGTCCGGAATGGCTTGGCAGTTTTTGTATTATTTCGACAATCTTTCTGTTGAGCAAGCAGTCGGGTTCGCCAGACTCCCATCCTGGCTAACAACTTAACTTTAGTTCCGTCGAATCCTCAAATCGATATTCGTCTCAGGAGGGAGCGTTTATGTGAGATTAGACTACCGATCTAGTGACTAGGGTGATAAACCGGGTTAGGACGGTACAACCAGTTTACCCGCGCCCTGGTCACTTCCCATAAAGTGATGCGCTACCACGATCTGCTCTAAGGTAAATGTTCCGCTGCCCCTAATCAGATTTGACCCGCTTCAACTTGCCGGATGTAGTGTTGAAACGCCATCGCCGGATTCGTAACCTGACCGCTATTGTAAGTGGTCAGCCGCCCCATAGCCGGAATAAAGTCCATTGGTACAAACTGAGGACTCGACCAGCTTTCGGCCAGCATCCCACTCATAGACCCGGTACTGCCGAGTTTGAGACAACGTAGCGAGGCCTGTAAGGTAGAGCTGCCAACCAATTCCACCACTTTATCGACGCCTTCCGGATAAATAGACCGCACGGCCTCCGTCAATTGACCGTTGTCGACCAATACGTGTGCCGCCCTTTAAGTTTGTAGTAACCCGTCCGTCAGCTTTAAACTATATACACCGGTTGCGGTTCATAGTACGTTGATTGGCGCAAACTTAAGATTGACTGACCATTACGTATGTCCCTGAACTATATCCGGCGGGGTGCCGGTAAACCACTGTTATTACTCCATGGCCTAGGTAGCTCTCTGAAGGCCTGGGATCTGGTTATCGATGAGTTGGCTACTCAGCGGGATGTGATTGCCGTGGACTTACCCGGTTTCGGTCAATCACCGGCCCTACTAGGCGAAGTATCTATTTCTACGCTGGCTGATGTGGTGACCGATTTTTTAAGCCAGCACCAGCTCCTGGGCATTGATGCTGTCGGCAACTCTATGGGGGGCCGATTGGTGCTCGAATTAGCCCGGCGGGGCCAGGTTGTCGGTTCGGTCGTATCCTTGGATCCGGGTGGTTTCTGGCAAGGCTGGCAGGTGGCCTATTTCTATCATTCGGTTCGGCTATCAGCTCAATTATCCAGCCTCATTCAACCGATTTTACCACCCCTGGTAAGCAATCCGGTGAGCCGAACACTGTTGTTCGCGCAATTTTCGGCTCATCCCTGGACGATCCCGGCTCCAGTGGCCCTGAATGAATTTCGGGAGTTTTTGCCCACCCCCAGCTTTACTAAACTTCTGGATAGTCTGGCCCATGGCCCCCCGCAGCAGGGAGCGCCCCTTGGCTCTATCCCCAACTTGGTCATTGGCTGGGGTCGCCAGGACCGGATTTGTCCGCCCAGTCAGGCGAAACGGGCCCTGGCGTTGTTTCCTGACGCGCAGCTTCATTGGTTTTCGAATTGTGGACATGTTCCGCAACTAGATGTGCCGGCTGAAACCGTGGCGCTGATTCTGGCCGTTACGGAGGGTCGCTACGAGCCTCAAACCCCAGTTTCTACGGAAACAAAGGAGTCTGAAGTTACCGAAAACGTCTTTATTGGTGTAGGTGTTGCGGTGCTGTTGGTAGGACTATTTCTCACGTTTGGCTTGAAACGATAAGGTCACATTGATCCGGAAGGCATCTACGATGTCTACTACGATTTAGGGGCTGTTTCTCTAGGTTAGTGGTGATAAACTAGCTAAAGTCATAGTCTAAATGTACTAGTTTTGGGTATTCAATTCTGAAGTACAAATTATTAGTTACTTCTCTAATAATTACAATTTATAGTTTAGGCGATCTCGTCCACGAAAAGGCTCCTATTCGAGATCGTCTAAAAGCCAGAAAAACTAATTTGAATACCTAAATATCCAATAAGCCCCGTTCATTATAGCCATTCTCTTCTTTTATCAACGCATCAACTTGCTTATCGAGTTTGGGCAAGTACATAGCCTGAATATAAACGAGATCCATCGAATTAAAGCAGACACCTCCGACTAGCTCGTAGCCACTGGACAATCGATCAACCACTTGCGACTCGAGCAATTCCAGGGTCTCGGCGGCTTCCACTACATATAACTTCATAGTAATACGAATTTGGTCAACGTACTGGCCAAGATACAAGCTGACCGCTATTTACTACTATCCGCTGGACTTATTAGTTTGCAATGATATCGTAGTTGCATCTTTTTAACCCGTTATTCCTCACTTATTAGCACCTGATCGTCTACTTCAAGATCTCAATTAAACGCTCCAAAGGCAATACAGTGCATGAGGTCTTTAACAGAGTTTCGTTAGCTGGTAAACAGAGTTACAAACGATGATCCTAAAGGCAATCTAAATCGGGCTTATAAATAGTATTTTACCGCTAAAATAGGGGTCAGCATAGCCTGTCCTGTCTTTTTCAAGCTTTGTATTTTTCCTGGCAGTCATTTAGGAAAAGCGGTCTTTCCATGAACAGTTTTGGCAGAAGATGGTATGAATCAAGTAATAACGATAAGTATAGGTCAGCGTCCAGTTGAGTAAGCGTTATATAGGACGATTATTTTTTGATACCTGTGAAGTGGCCACAGCGGCTGACCGTCGTCACCCCGGTTTAGTTCATAGCCTATGTTCCTTTGCAATTTATAACCATATAACTTAATCTTTATGAGACCATTACCTCATTTCGGCTGTCGTAGTGGTATACTAAACAGGTTTAAATTAGTTAGAATCGTTGGAAATATTTAACTATTTTAAGCTATGGCTGGCAAAGGATACTCAACTCAACAGCAGCTCCTGTCGAATAAACACCTCAAAGAGTGGAACGACACGACCACTGCCGAAACGGAAGCTTTCTACCAATTACAGTGTAAACACAAAATCGAGCGTGATCAGTTAGCCTTTGATAAAATCACGGATACCCATCAACGTAGTCTCTTAATCACTCAGCAATCAAAAGAAGTTGGTGAATTAAAACAACAGCATAGCCAGAAGCGGGACCTTATTCGAGAATGCCATCTTAAGGAGGAAAGCGCTCTTAAACGAAAATTGGTGGAGTTTACGACGCATAATTAATGATTGGGTTTCACGTCTCTATTTCACGAAACGCCCAATTTATGATGCTGACCCATTAAAGCTTATTCGTCTCACGGGGGAGCGTTTAAGGAGACGATTTTTTTTAATAACTGTAAACTCTAGTTAGTCGCATACGTACTACGATGGTACTATGCCTCCTTTACACCACTGACCTAATGATTTGCCAGCACGAAACGATTGAGTTGATACCAAATCGACAGTCGTTAAGAAGTTTACTTATAACTCAATTATTTCCCATTCGGGAATTGGGTAGAAAATTTGCTTAACGGACCTAAATAGAAGCGCTTTTTGCCGTATCAAATCGCTTTGCCTGTATTCGATCATACTCGTCCACATAATCCGGGTGCTCCGTCTTCAATAGCCGATCCCAAAAACGAAAATACAAACCATAGTTACCCTTGAATTTACTGTGATGCAGATTGTGGTGTACCGACGTGTTGAGAATGTCAAAAAGGAATGAATGCCGAAACCAGCGTGGAGCTATCTCATAGCCTAGGTGACCATACACGTTGATCACAAATCCAACGACCGCAAACAACACGATTGTTAGAGCATGCATGGGTATCAGGCAAGCAATGACCACCAGGACCGCTCCTTCCGCCAAGGATTCAAGAAAGCTAAATGAATAGGAAGTCCAGGGCGACGGATTAGTTGATCGGTGATGCAACAGATGGGTCAACCGAAAGAGCTGTTTGTGGTGTAACAACCGGTGCAGCCAATAAAAATATGTATCGTGAATAACTAAACTGAGCACCAGACTCGTCACCACCCACCAGCCTGGATAGTCGGCTAAATGATCGTAGACCAGCGTGTAGCTCCTGAAGGGGGTACGCAGGACTAAATACGAAACCAGGGCGAAGACGGCTGTGGATTGCAGGGAATGCAGGATTTCACGAATAAAGTCCTTATTGATGGCATTTTTAGGCTGAATTTTCGACTTGGCAAAGTAGGGGGTAAAGACTAAATAGAAAATAAGAAATGGGATGCCGGCTAAAACGAAATATCGCAGGGTTAACAGGGTAAATGTACCCCCTATGATTTTCAATGAATGCTCCATGACAGACGGGTTCTAATGAGGCTATAAATCTACTGCCTCTGGCCTACCCGGCTCGTTAACTTAAGATAATTACCGCTCATGCCGGCTAGCCATTCGTCTTCTTAGCCGACTTAATGACACGGGCGTGATGCCCAGAAAGGTGGCAATATATTTATTGGGGACCCGATTGATAATATTGGGTTTTTGCTCAACCAGTTGGCGATAGCGCTCTTCGGGTGAAAGCAATACGAACGATTCGATCCGATCCATTGATTGAGCGAGCATAGTCATCAAAAAGTACTTGCGTGTGCTTTCTAACTTAGGCGTGCTTTCCAGCAGGGCTTGAAGGGCATCATATTCAATCTCCAGTAAGTCGGTATCCTCCATGGCCTGATAGGTAAACCGGGATGGTTTATCGAGGAAAATGGCATCTTGGGAAGCCACAAGCTGATCTTCCCAGTTTAACTCGGTTGTGATTTCATCCCCGTTCTGCTTGACCGTATACACGCGGATCAATCCCTTTAAGATAAGCGCGATTTTGCGATGGGTACTGTTTTGCTGCATATACACCTCTGAAGCCGCCAGGTGCCGGGGTTTGGCTAGCTGTAACAGAGTGGCTAACTCCTCATACGTCAGGTTTTTAAAGCGCTGCAAGTAAAACAGTATTCGTTCGGAGTGGGGATCAAAAGCTAGGGGTGGTGTTGGGTTTTCCATGTACACGAATGCCGATCGATTGAAGAGATGAAGCAAATATAAGTTATCAGCACCGGGCCCGTTCGCTCTATCCACGGGTATAGTCTAGGGCACTGACTTAGATCTGCAACAACCGCCCGGTACTCATCTCACTTGGGAGCGATTAATGAGACGCTTATTTTAATAACTGTTAAGGCCAGTTAGATGAACACGGGTTTACTCTCTTTCATACTTGACTGGTAACAGATCAAGCACCGGAGTTTTGAAAATGCCTGAGCTATCCTCTGAAATTACCAAAATCGGCCCGGTTGCCTAAGTTAGTCTAGCTGAATCTTATTAAGCTGCGCTAGGGCGTATCGACTCCTGCCCGGAGTTTACGCCTTTATCCACAATTACGTCTTCAGCACCGGCAGTCTCCAGTAGATCGGCCACTTGTTTGGCTTCAGCGGCCGTTTGGGTTTTCACCGTTATCAAACTTCCCCTGGAATCGCACCGATGGACCGGCTGGGACACGCTTGACAATCCGACCACGGTTGAATCACTATTGTCCGGCTCTTTGGTACGAATCTGGAGTAGCTGGAAGCGGACCCATCCAGCAGGTCTCCGCTGGGACCAGACCTCATCCGGGCTACTAAAGAGGGAGGAAAAGAACCGACCACTGCTGGCATCAGCTTGGCCCCCTGCGATGGTGCTGTCACCGATAGTTGTCTGCGAGCCGGTATGGGTCGATAATTCAACGGTTTCCCGGCTAAAGCCCATAGCCAGCAGGCCTTGAATCGCCTGCTGGGCTTCGGCTGCATTATTAAATAGACCCCGTACCGTTAGTAACTGTGTCATCATGCTGACCTTTAGTTGATTTACTCTGCAAGGAAGACGAGTAGACTACGCCATCTAACCAAATGTACGACCCTTAGTCCGTATGCTCTATGACCGTCATCACCCGGCTGCATGACCGTTACCCGGCCCGTTCTGATTATGATGAGCCGACGCTTTGGTTTAGTTCAGTCGGTGAACAATCATAGTCTATACTATCAATGGTCATAGAAAAACCGTCCGCTCCCCCTCACCTTTGAGCGTTCTTATCACTTGTCACTTGTTTAACGCGAACTTACTCAATGGACTACGCTAAAACCGTCATTTACATGGCTGACGATGATGCCGATGACCGGTACTTTATGCGCCAGTCGCTCCAGGAAGTTTACCCCTGGGTGACAGTTGTCGAAGCCCAGGATGGGAGCGAACTGCTAACGCTGCTCGATACCTGGAGCCAGCAGCCAGCCCCCCAACCGGTCCACCTAATCCTGCTCGATGTGAACATGCCCAAAGTAAACGGTTTAGAGGCTCTGAGGGCCATCAAAGCAAATCCGTTACTGCGCCACATTCCGGCCGTAATGCTTTCAACTTCGGTCGAACCGGCTCAAATGGCGACAGCCTACCAAAACGGGGCCAGCATGTGTCTGGAAAAACCACATACTTACGCCCACCTGAACCAAATTTCCCGATCAGTCAGCGGTTTTCTTTAGGCACGCTCGCCAATTAGCCGGTAGGATCTTAGTAACCACAAAAAGTACCGCTTCCTCATTATAAAATAGGAAGCGGTACTTTTTGTGGTTACTAAGTAGGTCAAAATTAGACAATTAATAAAAAGTTGGTATAAACCGGTGAACCGGCCCCAACCCTAGTTTAGTAAATAAGGTACGATGACGCCGAATAAAGCAGCAACATGGGCTTTCTTGGCCGGGGGGGGGGAGCTAGGCGACCTTATGCGTAACAAAGACTGGTCAAATACCTCCATTGGAGCTCCTGACCAGTGGACTCCGAGCTTGCGGGCTACTGTAGGCGTGTGTCTCAATGCCCACACGCCCGCCCTGATCTGGTGGGGATCTGGACACGTGATGCTCTACAACGATGCCTACCGGCTGATTCTAGGCGATAAGCACCCCAAAGCATTGGGCAGTGAAGGGCGTGCGGTTTGGCCCGAAATATGGGCTACTTTGGGTCCAAGGCTTAAGGCTGTACTCACACGGGGTGAAGCGGACTGGTCGGAGAATGAATTGCTGCTGGTCAACCGGCGCGGTTTACCCGAGGCGGCTTACTTTAGTTGTTCCCACAGCCCGATTTACGACGAATCGGGCGGCATTGGGGGCGTCTTCTGCCTGGCTACCGAAACGACCGACTCCTGGCTACGCCGGCGGCAACGGCAGGAGCTTGAAGAAGCCGGGCGGAAAAAAGAACTAAGTCTGGCTACTCTATTTGAACAGGTAACCGTCGGGGTAGCTATTCTGGGGTTGGACCCCGCCTTTACCGTTGAACTAGCCACCCCCTTTTACCACCAAGTTGTTGGACGACCGGCCAACCAACTGGTAGGCAAACCGCTGCTGGAGGCCTTGCCTGAGCTGGCCGGCCAGGGCTTTGAGGGGCGATTGAAGCAGGTAACAACAACGGGCGTCGCCTACAAGAGTGGAGAAACGCCTGTCCACCTGATGCGCCGTGGCCAGCTCGAAACAAGCTACGTCGACTTTGTGTACCAACCCCGCTACGAAACCAATAAATCCATTACGGGGGTAATCATCATCGTAACCGACATTACCCCGGCGGTGCGGGCGCGCCAACGCTTGGAAAGCAACGAACGACTGCTCAGTGCCATCATCCAACAAACACCCTTGGGCGTGGGCATCTTTAGCGGCCCCGAATTCACTGTCGAAATGGCCAACCCGACCATCTGCCAGCTTTGGGGACGTACCCATCAACAAGTAATCGACAAGCCTTTATTTACCGTCTTACCCGAAGCCACCGGCCAGGGGTTTGAAGAACTCCTACAGGGTGTCTATAAAACCGGCTTTGCTTTCGAGGGCCACGAACTACCCGTCACCTTGGAGCGTAATGGCCAATTGAAGACGGTGTACTTCAACTTTGTCTACGATGCCCTGCGGAACGTGGAGGGGGGCATCGAGCGAACCATGGTCATCGCCACCGAGGTAACCCGAGCCCGGCAGGACCGCCAGCAAACCGAAGTCAGCGAAGCCAGGCTGCGCAGTCTGTTTCAACAGGCTCCGGTGGCCATCGCTATTATGCGCGGTCCCACCTTCGTGGTCGAACTGGCCAATCCGCTTATCTGTACCCTCTGGAACCGCACCCAAGCCCAACTCCTGGGCAACCCAATTTTCGGGGTACTAACCGAAAGCGCCGGGCATGGGTTTGAGGAACTGCTAACCGGCGTATTGCATACCGGGGTGCCGTTTGTGGGCCATGAATTACCCGTACCCTTTCAGCGCGACGGGCAGGTTCAACCCGTTTACGTTAACTTCGTTTACGAACCGCTGCGCGACCGGCCCGATGGCCCCATCTCCGGCATCGTCGTGGTTGGAACCGACGTAACCGAACAGGTGCTGATCCGTCAGCAGACCGAGCGGCTGCTGGTGCAGGAGCGCGAGCTCAACGAGCTGAAGTCTAACTTTGTCACCCTAGCCTCCCACGAATTTCGCACCCCGATGGGCACCATTCTCTCGTCGGCCTCGCTGATCGGTCGCTACAACGGCCCCGACGAGGACGATAAACGGGAGCGGCACGTGCAGCGTATCAAATCGGCGGTGCATGGGCTAACCGGACTGCTGAATGATTTTCTCTCGCTTAGTCAGATGGAACAATCCACCCTGCACGGCTGCCCGCAGCCATTGCATATTGTTACCTTCTGCCAGGAAGTCATCGACGATATGCAGGCCTTGATTAAACCTGGTCAGCGCATCGTTTACACCCATCTATCGGGTGAACCGGCTGTTTCGCTCGACGGACAAATGCTTAAAAATATTCTTATCAATCTACTGGTTAACGCCAGTAAATACTCGGCCAATGGCAAAGCGATCGACCTGAGTACGGCCGTGGCGGGCGATCAGTTCCAGCTGACGGTCCGCGACCAGGGCATCGGCATTCCTGACGCCGACAAGGATAAACTGTTCATTAATTTTTTCCGGGCCCGTAACGTCAATCACGTCTCGGGTACGGGTTTGGGCCTGTATGTGGTTAAACGCTACGTCGATCTGCTGGGGGGAACCGTTAGCTTTACCAGCCAGCTCGATTCGGGCACCATCTTCACCGTCCACCTCCCCCTAACCCCCCCTTCCCATGAAAACCATTCTGGTGATTGAAGACACCCCGGCAATGCGGGAAAACATCAGCGAAATCCTCCAGTTAGCTCCTTATCAGGTCGTTCAGGCGGCTAACGGCAGGGAGGGGATCGAACAGGCCCGCCAAATCCACCCGGACCTGATTCTGTGCGACATTAAAATGCCTGAACTCGATGGTTTCGGCGTCTTGCACATCCTGCGAAAGGACCCCACCTTAGCTGGTATTCCGTTCATTTTTCTGACGGCGAAAGTCGAAGCGGCTGATTTTCGGGCGGGCATGAACCTGGGCGCGGACGATTACTTGACCAAGCCCTTCGACGACCTTACCCTGCTCAATGCAGTGGAGTTGAGGCTCAAAAAAGACGCAGCGGTACCGCCCCATCCCGCTGAGGTTTCTATCCCCTTAGGCCACCTGACGAAAGCTCTCTTGGAGGGAAACGATATCCGCCAGTTTCTGTGCGATTATTACCCAACGACACACTATAACCGTAAACACCGTTTGTTTACGGCGGGGAGCAGGCCGACTGTGGTGTATTTTATCCAGCAGGGAAAGGGTAAACTTTTCCAGGCGGATGCAGCCGGGAATGAATACATCACGGGCCTAGTTGGTCCGGGCGATTTTGTGGGATACCGGGCGCTACTGGAAGAAGAGCCCTACACCGAGACAGCCGAACTACTGGAAGAAGCGCAGGTCTGTAGTATTCCCAAAGCGGACCTGAAGACCCTACTTGATCACCAGTCGGCTGTGGCCAACCAATTTTTTCGGATGCTGGCTGGCGACGTCGCCGAGCTTCAAGAACGGCTGCTGAAGCTTGCCTATCAATCGGTCCGCAAACGAGTGGCCGAAGCTCTGTTGATGGTTGAGCGAAAATTTTATCCGCAGTCGGAAGGCCGCACCACCGGCGATACGGTGCGGTCAGAAAGCCTCCGTTTCGGCCATCCGGACGCTAACACGTCCTCAGTGATGACTCTGTCGCGTGAGAACTGGTCACACTTGGTAGGAGCCTCAACCGAAACGGTCATTCGTATTTTGGGCGATTTACGGAAGGAAGGGCTGATTGAAATCAATGCCAGCCAGATTACGTTGCTTGACATTGACAAACTCACTCATCTTAAGCGCTGATAAGCTGAAGTTGATCAGTCTTGAAGCTGATAAAGATTACCTGGGTTGCTGGTATTCATCATTTCCTTTAGAGTAGCCTGTCATAGATAAGCTGACACCGTCAGGCAACCTTTGGGATCTGGGTCAACGCAACTACGTAGGTCAACTTCGGAAAACCAAAACGCGTCAGACTGTCAACGAACATCAGTTATTGACCAGGCTGATGGGTATAGATTATACCTAACGTTTGCCCCTGGCACCGTGAGATCTGCTTTAACTGATCATCAATACCTTGGCATACGGATGAGCCTAAAGCCGGACGTTTTATTAGTTAGCAGTGAATTATACAATTTAGCTGAAGTTAACCAAAAATTGCGCCCCTCGGACCCGTACAAACTTATCGCAAATCTATGAAAACAGTACGAACTAGAAACCCGCTTTGGCTGGCATTTTTGCTTTTCTTTATGCTGGGGGGCATAAGTGGCGTGCCTCAAGCCGACCAGATTTTAGGCCGGTGGCTATTTCCCTCGAAAGGGTCCAGCGTCGAAATCTATCGGATAGGGGCTCGCTATTTCGCTCGCGTTGCCGAAGTCGATCAGGCAGGGGAGAAAAATTATGGGCTGGTGAGAGATAAACCCCTGATTCGTAACCTTACGTATGATGGACAAGCTTGGTCAGCGGGTGAATTAGAGCACCCAAAAACGGGGGTTATTCATACAGACCTGCGATGTGGCCGAGTCAAAATGAAAATGGCTCCGTTACGTACTGACGATGAGTTGAAACGCTGAAATTTCTTTATGCTAGGATTAAATAAACAAGAGAGAAATGGGTTGTTTTGTTTTCTAAAAGGGCCTTATTAATACGGTATGTCGTCAAGTAAACGTGGACGTCGCCAAATGAAAGTGGATAAAAGGGCCAGGCCACCGGGCGGTGAAAATGAGAAGAGGTGGTCCGCCACCGCAGCAATTCAGTAATCGCAGGGCAACGGCCGACCGTCGGCGATGTTTGCATAATCATTCGGTGCTGGCCTTTGGGCAAAGCCGTCATCCTACTTCGGTTCATTACGTCGATCAGGTCATCCAATACAGTTCCCAAAAACTTAAACCCGCCTAGTTTACATTAACTGCCATCAGGGGGCATTTAGAATCGACTTACAGGCCTTAATCTTAAGCGTTTAAGCGGATTATTTTCTTGATTACGAACGTGATTAGCTCAATTAAACCATTGCTTACTTAATTTTCTTATCAGTGAAACTATGTAGTAAAAGTGACTCTCGAAATGCCCGTTTTAAGCGACCGTCGCTGAACTTCTACCAATGGGGTCAGTTCTAGCTATGTCCAGTCTCAAATTGTTATCTCAAGAATCAAATTCAAAATCTCACATTTTAGCTGAGTTTTTGAGACTGATTTACTCTCAAATGACCGCAGTCTGAATCATCCGCCGTTGAAGTAGCATCTCTTTCTGCGAAATCATTTAGTAACGAGCTACCCTATGTTACGGAAATTTTTGGCTTGATTTTTAAAGCAGCATTGATCGTAACAGAGTTCCATAATTATTTGTAAGAACTGCCAGCGGTCGCCAGCGCGATGGTAGCTACCAAGAGACCTTTTTTAAATGTGATCAAAACAGTTTCCCCCTTAAAAACAATACTGTCGTTAGGCTAACCCGAGAAGTCCAACCCCTTATCAAAAGTTAAAATAAACTCAGGATGCTCAGCAGCATGAAAGCCTAGCTCCTGATCAAGGAGTCGGAGTGCCTGCTCAAGAATTAGTCTTTGAGTAGCTGTAGGTACATAATTAGGCGTAGCCAGATCACGGGATAGTTGGTGTAAAGAGGCTATAGTAAATAAATAAGTCGATTCAGAAATTAACATAGTTCGCACTACGATTGTAGCTCCATTTTCAAGTTTTCCTGCCAGCACATGGCTACAAACGAACAGCAATTTTACAGACAAATAAATTTATCAATCGGCAATCGTGCCAACTCGGCTTAAATTCAGGACGAACAGTATATTCTACAGGACAAACCCTAATTGATCATTTAGATGGCATCTAAGATCGTCGGCCATGTGAAACCATTACTCTACTATTTGACTATATTTAATAGTAAATCATCTTTCATTCATTGTGACGTCAACCTATTTTGCACCTTCTGAACCAACAATGCTTTATCGCAACGCCGACTTAACACTACTCGTCTCGGCCCATGCCGATGAGCAGGCAATAGCGTTGCTCCAGCAAACAACTTATGGTACCGAAGGTATTCGTTATCAGCAAACGGGTCAGGAGGCTAAACTAAACCGGCTAAATAATCCCTTCTTTTTTCACCTTTACCAACATCAAACGTTGATTGGATTATATTGTCTGGATCAACGGGCCGTTGGTTTTCCTGACGCTTCCATCTCGGGCTACTACGGCCGCTACCTGGCCGTTCATCAAAACGTGCAGGGACGCGGGTACGGCCAACTATTGAAAACAACGGCTGTCAACTACGTTAATCAGCATGTGTCGACTCCCCACCTGTTCTATTCCTACATCGAATCTAGGAACACCCGCTCCATGGCCGCGTCGATCAAGGAAAACTTTACATCGATAGCCAGGCTGAAAACCTTTATGTTCAGACGCTTTTCGCCCCATAAAGATACCCGCTTTATCCAGGCCTCATTAACCGACTCAAGTCGAAACTTGCAGCTAGTTCAACGTCAGTATACCGACTATGGCTTTCAGAACTTCTTGAACATCAATTATAAAAACAACTACTTTGCCCTTGAAGAAGATGGTCATCTACTCGTAGGGGTTCAGGCCAATCTAATCATCTGGAAGTTAGTCCACATCCCAGGGAAGTTCGGCTCATTCATTCACTATGTAGCTCCCTTTTTACCTGGCTTGCGTCGTTTCTTCAATCCAGCAAGACAGTCGTTTGTCGCGCTTGAAGGCGTTTATATTGCGGAAGGCCAGACACAGCTGCTACCTGTTTTGCTGGAAAGTGTACTGGCTCACTTTGATGTTTATACCGCCATGTGGCAGATTGACGAGAAGGACCCTTTAATCAATTTATTAAATAGTCCAAAGATGGGTCGCTTTAGCCAGTTTCAGCCGGGTGTTACGACGCACCTCATGGTAAAAGATCTTGACCGACCTTCCCATATTCAATTAGGTAAGGAACCGGCCTATGTATCCTGCTTTGACTATTCCTAAATGACGCTATATCCTACTGCATCTCCTTTATCCAACAAGTTCTAAGATAGGTAGTCCGGTTTCCAATGAACCAAGCCGAAACGCAATTAAAACAGTTACTCGAACGATCCCGCCAGCAGCTGACACGGCCTTTTTCTAACGTTCAACGTCGATTATTGTACGTCATTAATATTACGTACCTGATTTTAACACCCCTCTTTTTAGCGAGCGAAAAGCTGGCCACCGGCACTTACGTACCTGACAATCGGCTTTGGTTCATATACGGGCTTGTTTGGTTAGCTAACCTTATTTCGGGGATTTATGCTTTCTTCACGTTGGCTGAAAATCAACTTACTTTTTTTGGTAGACCCTTGAATCTATCAACGCTGAAACACAGCAAACGCACCGAAAATGCTCTACGCTGGATCAGTGTGGTATCCGTCATGTTCATGAGTGTAGCCAATATGCTTGGCATTGGTAATCCATCCAATGATTCGTTGTTGACCGATTTTGCCCTTGCTCACTCACTCATTGTGTTAGCGGCCATGATATTAGGACGACCGGCGATGTTCACCTGGGCAGCTGTTGTGATCGGGCTATTGGTATGGGTAACGTTTGGGAAGTTAGAGGGCTACTCCTATCGTTATAACTACCTGACACCCGATGAATCCGTTCGTTATCAAACAGCATTAACTCAACGAAAAGCTTGGGCGCTGGACCGTCAGGCCATCCTGAAGGCTAACCACCTTAATCCGCCACAAGCTTCGCGATACTTTAATACATGGTTGATTTTCATCGTCGTCGCTACGGCCACTGCCTACTATTTCGCCGGTGTTGCGCTTGATTTGTTTAAAATTATACCAGAAGTAACCGAAGATATAAAGGATGCCATTGAGGCCACTAAAGTAGCCGAAGAACGGCGTCTATTGCAACAGCAGGAAACATTGACTACTGAATTGAAAGCACTTAAGGCGCAAGTCAATCCGCACTTCCTGTACAACACGCTAAATTATTTTTATATCAGATCTCAGGAGGTGGACCCTGAACTAGCTGACTCAATCATTAAACTGTCTGGAATTATGCGCTACAGCATGCGCGAAGACTTTAATACGGCCAGACTATCCGAGGAAATAAACTACATGCAACAGTTCATTAGTCTGCACCAGGTACGGTATCCTCTGCAAATACGATTTAACGTGACCGGTGATGTAGAGTCAAAGAACATACTTCCTTTTTTGCTCATTGGCCTGGTAGAAAATGCGTTTAAACACGGCAATATGACTGACCCTAACTATCCATTTGTGGTTGACATCAAGGCCACCGATGATCGAATTGAGTTCTTTACCTCAAATCTGAAAAATAAAAAGCAGCGGTTTGAGAGCAACCATATTGGTCTCACCAACACCCGGCAACGGCTCGAGCGTGCTTATGAGCAATACTCATTCGATATTAATGAGACGGATGATACCTTTTCCTGTAACCTACTTTTACTTAATCAACGGCTATGACCTGTATAATACTCGATGACGAAGAAATTTGCGTGAATCAGCTCCGGAAGTTCATTGAAAAAGTACCCACCTTGCACCTAAAAGCTTGTTTTACAAATCCGAGTGATGCTATTGTGTACCTTGAGCGGGAAAAGGTTGACCTTGTTTTTGTAGATATGGAGATGCCCAACTTATCACTTGACGGGCTGGACTTCGTTCGAATTCTAGGCGATTCTCAGAATTACATATTTACTACGGCACACCCAAAGTATGCGTCACCAAGTTATGAACATAAAGCCATTGACTTCCTTGAAAAACCATTTTCATTTGAGCGGTTTTCAATAGCTGTTCAGCGAGCAAAACAGCTACTAGAAGGAATTAAACGAGACGATTCTCCAGCTCCAGACAACTACACATTTGTCCGGGTAGATGGCAATTTACAACGGGTTGATTTTAGCGATTTATGCTGGGTTGAAAGTGAGCGGAATGGTATCTGGTTCTATACGGAAACAAACCGCTTTCATTCCGCCTTAACTATTAGTGATATTGGGATGCGTCTACCGCAACATCAATTCTTTCGCATTCACAAATCCTATATCATTCCTGTCAATAAGGCAGAGGTGATTAATAAGTATTCGATTTGCATTCTTAGGCAGGGGAAGCTTCAGGAGATACCGATTGGAGATACATACCGAAAAGAGTTTATTACATTTATTGAAAATAAGGTGATGAAAAAGTAGAACATAATCATTGACAATTCGAACACCGTCCCATACTATCCCAGTAAATGACACTGTAACCCGACAGATCACCTACCTCAGCACTAATTTCTGCTAATACATAATCAATGTCGTTCGTGACGCTCCTGTTACCAAGATCGAGATTAATGATTGCAATGATGTTTCATGTTTCCTTCAACGGTATACGTATAATCAGCCGAAAATGGCCTATTTGGGGTTTTACGATTCATTCCATGGCTATTTACAGTTGATACGAATGTCGAAGTAAGCGAGTTGGGTGCGGAACTGTTCACAGTTCATTTTTCGCTGACGCAGAATAGCTTGACGAAGATGTTGACGTGTGTAACGACTACCTAGCATCAGACCATTAGCCTCACAAAAAGCATCCAACTGCTGCTGAGTAAATCGACTGGATGAGCCAAGTTTGAGCGTTATTTCAACTTGTTCGACGTTTGTCCGAGCGGCCAGCTTTCCGCGCAAATCAGTTATGGCTGCATGAACCGTCACCCCAAATCCCAGCTCTCCCCGGAAGCTTACACAATAATCCCAAAATTCGTTTTTTAACGCACGTTGATACAGAATGGCTCCTCCGATGCGGTGCTTTATCTGTACGGTCAGATACCCATTCCTCTGTATGGATGCAATAACCTTATCGTCGGTTAATTGGTAATTAAGCCGAAAGAATCGACCGATGGTTCTGATTAACCAGTCTCCCGACCATTTTTCAATCGGTACGCTTCTGACTAATCTTCCCCACTCTCCTCTTCCTTCATAAAAATGAACAACAGCCTGTGCGCTATCCACCAAAATTCGGTAGTCCTCTACCACCGCAAAGGCATTGGCAGATTGGTTAGTCTGTAAGTTGTTTAAAGAAGTCTCCTGCTCCATAAATCGGTGATTCCAGCCAGGCATAATATAGGCTCGGCCTAAAGCGGCCTTGCCAAATATACGCCATTTGGTGAAAGAGACCGACGGATAACGGGCGTATGAACGGAGTAGGGATAGTCGTTTTCTGTTTTATCCGCCCTTGGATGTACCAATCATCGGTATCCGATCATGGTCAAAATGGGAAGCCAAAATAGAAAACAGGCAGTTGGTTTCATGCGAACTTAATTTGTCCAGCAACTTAGTAATCATTCTACGTGCCCGGTGTAACATGGCATCGGCCATCCGACCCGGAGCTGGACAGTTAAACAATCGGCGGTTTATTCCTGACACATTTGCAGTAATCCGATGAGCAGCAAAAATGCGATCACCAATCCGCCAATAACATAATTGGAGGCAAGCAAATAAGTTCTTTTTATGATCCGGCCATACAAGTCAGCAAGCTGATAATTGATTAAGAAGTAAGGACGACTAATGAACTCTGCTAGAATAATCTTCATCGGGTTTATTCAACTGGTTGCAGTACACTAACCACCATTTCATGTTTAAGCCAAGCTTCTCACACCAACCTGATCGGCAACGGCTCGTGCTTTAGCAAAAGCCTGATTAAAATAGCCGTCCCGAAAATCTTTCATGAGTCGACTTGGGCTACTGTAAGCATATGCAATGTCCACATGAGCCAACCACGTTAGACTTTCTGTCTGCTCTGCTTGATTGAAGCTGCCAATGTCATGCCCGTTTATCAATAAGATGCTGACTATTTCAGACGCAGGCACCCCGTTATCAGGATATGTTTCGTAAACAATACCTATACTGCCTGCGGGATTAGGGCCGAATGATTCAGTTGTCCGAACTATATCACCAACTTGGTTAGCCTGGACTGTTTTTTCGTCTGATTTCATGTTTTTCATATTGAGGATAACGACTAATTAATTTTCAAAAATATGTATTTCACATTAAACTTAACACCAATAATATAAAATACATATTACATAAGCCAAAATCTGTACCTGTCGGTTAGTCCTCATCAGGTTCCTCTAAAGGCAAGCTTTCATCATCAAGCATAGACCGATTAGTCTGCGCAGATGCAAGAGAAGTAAATCCTATAAATTCCACCTGGTCAGTTAATTCCGATTGGGTCCAGGCCGGTGCCTGCAGCCTCCCCTCCTGCGTTACCCGATGCCAGAGGGCACACCCATATATAATGTGGCCAGTCGTCCGTAGGCGAAAGGCAGGTGGTAGTGGTTCCATGTAAAGCGCTTCATCATCGCAATAGGCAGCATCAGGACAATCGTCTATACTGATTGGTTGTTGTCCGGCAATGGTAAGCCGACGAGCCCCAATTTGTCGGCAAACATCGACCAGTGAATCGTTTATGTCAACGGGATATACCTTTTCTAGATAAGGGTCAATTTTCAACAGCTCAGTCATCGTTGATAAGGAGTTAAAATTGCGGCCGTCTTCTTGCAAAGACGGCCGTGTTCATTTACCATGAAAACACATAAATTGGCGCAGGCTTATAGGCTATTGGGCCTAGAAACTCAATTTCGCCAGTTACCTCCACGAGAGTTGCTTCGGGAGTTACTGTATCACCCTCCCCATTACTACCCGTCCATACGCCATTACCGTAAATAATCTGCCCAGTAGAACGCAGCCTGAACGCTACTAGGTAAGGATCATCAGGGAGAAGGTCATTGCAGAAAACTCCGTCGCCATCAGGTTGGCGGGCCATATAATCTATGGTGTCACAATCAATCCACTCATACAACTGCTCCAATGAGCCATCATGTAAAACCGAACGTACCTGCTTATTTGTAGCGTCGATCAGAAATACCGGTACAGATTGCTGAGGAGAGGGAACAGGTTTCGTTGCCATTAGTAGCGCCCGCAATAACATGACGGAGCCGCACAAAAAAATACAGAGTAAAGAGGAGCTGGACACAGTTGTCCAGCTCAAATCGCATTAGGCCAATATAGTCTGTTCATTTACCCCTTCCTGAAACTCTCCTGGCTCGGGTTCGGGAAGCATATCCACAAACGGGTTGAATACGTTTTTAGCTACCTGCGTTTTCCCCGTCTCGGTGAGCGTCTCACGACGGTACAGGTTGATTGTCTGCACGTAATTGGTCATTTCCAGGGTAATATCTTTATCAGCGGGTTTGTAGGTAAATGACGCTATGTAGTATATGCCTTTGGGCTGTATTTTGTTATTCTCCCGCTTATCCGCATTCACCGTCAGTACCACTTCATTGAGTTTGATACGGTTATAGACCAAGGGGGTTATAAGTCGCTTCAGGTTAGCCACACTGTAACCGTGAAACAAAATTTCCGAAACGCAATCGGCCTCGTCAATGAAGAATAATTCAGCCCATATTTTCAGCCCCTGACCCAAAATGTCATCCGAAAAGATACGCCAGGCGATGGGCTGAAACGACAGCGATGAACCCAACTTTTCAATATTGTTCTCATCATAATGAATGGAGAACTTGCCCTCTTTGGCATCGAAACGGTACTGTTTGGGGTTACCTGGAATGTACAGGTACTTGTCTACAACTTCACCCGTTTCAGTATCTACAATCTGAAAGGGACCGACCGGCGACCCGACAACAGAGAGATTCGCTAACGCTTGCATTGTCTTTGCCCGAAGTAACACGTCGGTGCCGCGCAATAGGAACATTATAAAGATACAGTTAAATAGGCATAAGACAAAGCTATCTACCTGTTAAACAGCAATATACATAAACCCTCCGCTCCCCTTCGTTCACCGTTCGTTTGAGGATTATTCATGCGATAAATCAACATTCTTTGCCAGCTCTAACCGTAAAAGCTTCAGGCCATAGCTAACGGTCAGTTTGTCAAGCTTAGATAGGCTCACTTCTTCCGAAGAAACGTTGATGCGCTTAATGAGGTCATTTACTAATCGCTCACACTGTTCGTGCTCAACGTATTTAATCTGTATGTCCATTTGTTGCTCAGCATCCATGTTTCATTTATTCTAGCATTGACATTGTGTTTGGCTGGTTCTCACGTAACTACATTAATTTTTGTGGCGTAGCTTTAGAAGGTGTGTTCCTCAAAGTGGGTTGAGGCCGCTCGACATTTGCTTTTTGCGTTTGAAGCTCTTCGTTCCAATCCTTTGCAAAGGGACGTTTGACAACCAGTTTGTCGGTTAGACCCCGCCATTTGATGGACAGTTTTTCAATTCGGGTCAGCATAGGGCGGTGGTTGGGCAAATGAATAGTCAGTAAGCTATGGTTTCCCTGATGCATAATAGCATCCGCCGTCGCTCGATTCATGTCCGGTGTGTACCCTTTGTTTAAGGTTGTCAACACTTTTTCTTGTAATGATTCAAGGTGCAACTTACGTTCTGCTTCTTCAACCGGTAACCCATATACGTCAATTGATAAAATGTTACTGTGTTTGTTGTGATTGATGCTCAACTGGTGATTCGCCTGCTCAATGGATTGGCCGGGAAGTTGGAGTCGACCTGACCAGCCAATATTGAAGCGAATACCGCTGTTATCATTATCGTGTCCGAGAATAACTTGCTCCGGCTTCACCCGGTCAATTAACCGTTGTACGGTAAGGGGCTGAAGTGAAGAAGGTTGCCCACCAGTAGACACATAGACCCGGTCGTAAGGTTCCTCCGGTGGGTGAAGCTGGTGATAGGACAAGGCGTCAATCGGACTCTCACAAATCAGCATTTCTTTGGGTTGATGGCCTTTGGGCAGATTCGACACCCAGATACTCTCCAGGCGTTCGCCCCAAGTATGTCCATTAACTAAACCCGTTGGACTGTCGTTTTTCAGTAAAATGGCCGTGATGCCCTGTTCACTCTCCATTGGGAATACTGTGTTGATAACCGTTTCCCCTGTCTTCTTACTAACAAACGTCTTGTTGAAAATTTTGCCAATAAACGCCCGGTGGCCAATTGTATCGATCGTTAATCCTCGCTTTTCCATGAGATAATCCGTGTTCGTTAACGGATCAAGCCTGAAGTAATGAGACATGGCCTTACTTCGGGTCGCTTCAGCGGGCGGCTGACTTTCAACCGTACCAGTGGAACGGCTATTAGCAAGGTGTGATAAATCACCCGTGTACCGGCCAATAAACTCGTGAAGCTGCTGCCAGCCCTCCCGTGTTGCCGTGTCGATGTGTAGTTTATCAATTACATAATCAACAATCGTCCCCCGATCACGGCGGTCCTCTGGGTTATAATAAAAGTATTCGTTTGTTTTTTGATTGTTGCCGATGATGAGCTTTCGACCTTCAGCGTTTTCAAGCACTGGCCAGCGCCGGGTCGATTTTCGCCGGTCCTTCGTGAAACCTTCTGTCTCCAGAAACTGCACCAGGTCAATCTTCTGCTTGTAGTCGGATAACTGCGGCTTTGTAGTCAGCATACGTGTATGTTAGTTGGTGATAACGTTGAGAGAAGTTGCTTAGGGATTTGCTTTAGGTGCCCGCTTTGTCCGAGGAGCGGTGGCCGTTTTGCCCTGATTTGTATCGTGGTTGCCTATGCTGTCAGATGCGGTAGCCGAACCGTTGTTCTCGGACGTACCGTTTGGGATGTGGTCGAAACGTAGGCCTCGGCTTGCCGCTGATACGCGCACATAAGCCGAAAAAGCTGTGCCGGCTTTACTGGTCATGTTATCGAGCCGAATGGCCTTTCCCTGAATCAGCCGCTGTTTTTGCAAACCATTAAGCGTTACTCCTTTCAAGTGGGACATCCGCTCAATTTTCGGTCGAATTACATCTGCACGAAGTACCGTAAGTGTCTTCGTGTCTTTGTCAACGCCAATGAAGCCGGTGAACTTTTGGCCACTCTGCTTGTCGATCAGTTCAGCTACCCGGCCCATGTCGCCGTACTTATGAAGATTAGCTTTATCCTTTTCAGAGAAGATATGCCCCAGGTAACTTTCTTTGAGAGTCAACTTCTGCTGAACGTCCTGAAGTACAAGTTGTGGGCCGTCGTCTGGTGTATTTAACACATACAGCTTACCAGTATTGCCATCACTCGTTGTGACGACATCCGTTTTTTGGCCATTGAGCAATCGCTTTGCGTTCTCCTCGGTTAGCTCGACCGCAAACTGACGGTTTGCCTCTTCGAGTAGTGAATCAGGGTATCGAGTTTCTACTACCACTGGTTGAAGTTGATCGTTTACTACAGGCTTTTCAGTTACAGGTGACCCACCCGAAACAAGCCTTGCCTGACGCAGATTGACAAACTGACCTGTACCCGGTAAAGTACCGGCGATAGACACAACCTTAGGTGACTCCCCCTGGTTGAAAACCGTCATATGAAATTGACGATTAGCATACCCGTAACCAATGAGTGGCATGCTCGGGTCATAGTGACTATAAAGTATGGTTTCAATGGTGCGTATCGCTTCCCGATAACCCAACCGGTAAAGATTCATTTCTGTAGGACAATCGGGATCACCAACTAAGAGCAAAGGCTGTTTCCAGCTTATGGCCCTGAGCACAGGGAAAAAAAGCGGTTCGTCTCGACGGTACTTCTCCTCAATCAATTCGACGGCCGATTGGTCATTAAAAATGTATACCTCTACCTCCCGTTCCTTTCGTATGTCAGAAGGTTTGTACTGATTTATCGTGTAGCGAATTGACGCGGATAAAGCACAATACACATTGATCTGCGGATCAATTGGTAAACGCTGATACAGATCCTGGATGTGAGATGTATTCTCAAATCTCAATTCGATTGAAGGTGGTTGACTAGTTGAATCAATTTCAGATACATACCGGATCGGCTCCTCCACAGGGTTGTCGCCGATTAGTAATTGGCGAATCTCATTAAGAATGGCCTTCCCTACCAGATCAAGCACCTGCTGTGCCATTGAAGCCCTCGCTTGCGCTGTGACTTTCGGTCCTACATGCATACAACTATATTGTTAGTTTACCCTATTTTTGGACTTTTCTGCTTTTTCACTTTCTTGGGTTTAGCCTCCTCCCCTAGTGGCTTCGGCGCGTCCTGTTTTTTCTGTTTGGCTGGCTTGGGTGCTTCGATCCGTTGCGCGGCTGCCTGCTTTAGTTCTTCCTTTGGCTGAATCGTTTTCTTCCCACCAGCCCCATCTCCTTTGAGTTGGTGTACGGGTTTGGTTAGGTCTTGGGCTGTCTTCTGATCGACCGTCTGTTTGACCAAGTTATCTGGAATTTTCGCGAATGTGAGCGAGCGTTTGGCCGCCGAAACCTGCACATAAGCGTTGAAGGTTTGATCATTATTACTAGTCATTCCTTCCAGCTTGATGGCCCTTCCCTGCTCTAAGTTTTTTTGCTGAGGTTTAGTCAGTGTTATCCCTTTGATCGTCTGCGGGATGTGTAGGCGCTCGGCTCGGAGGACCGTCAGGCTTTTGGTGTCTTTATCAACTCCAATGTATCCAACGAACGGCTTGCCAGTCATTTTATCGGTCAGGTCTACCCGCTTTCCCATCTCCCCGTTTTTTTCTAGATTTTGCTTGTCACGGGCTGTCAACTCATAGCCGAGAAATTCTTTCGGTAGCAGCAATTGCTTACGCTCGGGCTGTATACCGACAATTGGCCCATTATCTGGCGTATTGACGATGTACAGTTTCCCGGATATTTGAAAGGGTTTACCTTCCTCACCCGCCTGCGTCAGCTTCATCAACCCGGTCTTTCTACCATTGAGCAAATCATCAAGGTGGCCAGCTTTTTCTAAATCCTGTCGGGTCACCCCAACCTTTTCGAATTGAGTGGCAACTTCCGCCCACTGGTAGCGAGTTGGCCGACTCATTACGGGAACATCTACGCCCGGTGTGTTTGTCTCGTTCATGGATATAACTTGAGTTTGATTATTTACGATTGATTGAGTAGTCGATTGAAGCGATATACCGGCAGTTGTGGTCGCTCCATCGGTCGCGGGCTTACGTTCCATCGCCGTATTGACCGATTGGCTCTCAGCAGACAGATGCCTCTCGGTTATAGCTGGTGCCTCAGCAAATGAACTGATATGACCTTGGAAAGTCTGGGCGATTGTAGATTGGGGAACTTGTGCATCTGCCTGGTTGACAGTTCCCAACCGTTCCCCTACCTGAGACGGTTTTGTGGAAGAGTCCAGTTGGCGTACTATGTCATACGGTTCCCGATTGTCAGACGTCGCTTTTGCTGGCGCAATCCAGTCACTTATGGACTGCCGCAGACGTTGCCAGGCGGTTAAAGAGGGGCCAGATTCCTGGAGTAACTGAAATGATGGAGTCTCGACAGGCTTAACTTTTTCAGAACCTACTTCCTGGATTGGCTGAAGACGGTCATTGCTCTGGAGCTGGCCTTTCAGTTCTTTATGTTGACGTTCCAGATCGGTAATAAATCGGCTCATCTGCTCATGGTTAAGCTGAGCATTGTGCAGGAAGTTGGCTAGAAACCCACCATTAATGTCTAGGTGTAATGTCACAGGACTTACCTGAGTACGCATTAATGGCGTACCCAACTCCCCTACTTGTTCATTACGAGATTGGGTTTCAGCTATACGCCCGGGCGTATTGACTACATCAATGCGGTACGTCTCTTTTGGATCAATGAACGAAAGAGGCAAACCCTTTGCCGTTTCATGGATCTCCCACAGGTAATCAGTGAGTTTAGCACGGTCGGTTTCAGGTGCTGTTTGGGTACGTTCTTCAACGCGTTTAGCCAGGTCCGCTTTTTTTAGCGTCTCGTCATACAGGCATCGGGTGATCTCCTCGTCCGAAAGCAAGCCATCGTTAACCAAGTATCCCCTCAACTGTTCATACTGTGCGGGTAGCACCAGTTGGTATTGTTGCGTTTCTAATCGCTCAAATTCCTGTAGTTGCGCTGCTTCCAGGCGTGTGCGCTCAATGTGTTTAGGCTCTACCGTGCTTTCGGTAATAGGCATCGGCTCCATATATATTATGTGTTGCTTCAGGCAAAATTAATGTTTTTATATATTTTTCATATAATTTTATTATAAATAATTTATTATATATATTAAATATGAAAGTAAAGATCATGGCGGCAACCACCGCGCTTTTACTAATGTCTATAAATTCCGTTCACGCACAGGTCCTTTTCGCTGCTCCTGCTTTACCCCTGGATACATCAACAACCCGGCAGGGCCGGGCCAGCTTTCGAGTTAGCTGCTTCGAATCAACAATAAACTTTCAACATGAAGGTTCTCCCGAAAGGCTGCTAATCAATCCGGATATAGACTCACTGCTGGCCTGTTTCACAGATAGTATTTTTAAGGGGTTTAATGCGGTTAAACATTCCGTTGGAAATCCTACCCACCAGTTACAGTTTATACCAGCTATACCCCCCCTACGATTAGTATCCTGGCGGGAATACCGCGTTACGAGTAAGTTTGGCTGGCGGACTCATCCAATTGGCGGGAATACTAGCCATCACAACGGACTCGATATAGCTCAACCAAGCGGCACACCCGTTTATGCAACCGCCTTTGGCGTTGTAAAATGGGTAAAGCGGGAAATGGATGGATTGGGACTAGCCGTTTGTGTTGAGCACCCAACGGGTTATGAGTCCATCTATGGACATCTTTCCACTCATGCGGTCCGTGAGCGGGATGTCGTCCAACGAGGTGCGTTAGTTGGACAGGTAGGTAGTACGGGTCGCTCTACAGGACCGCACTTACACTATGCAATACTATTTCAGGGCAAGCCTGTTGACCCCGAACGGTATTGTTTTTTATGGATCAAGCTGGCCCGCGCCGAACTAACCCAAATACAACAGCATCGGTCGGACGGGCAAGGTTTCATTCCAAAGAGTACCAAAGGAACGATTAAACGAGATTGAGCAACCAATTTTTCATGGCTTTTGCTCGACCTTATTTATTTCTTCCATAAACTGATGGAGCAGGGCAAGTCGTTGGGCTTCGCGCTGATCATTAATACGCTGCCGCTTGACTACTTCATTAGTGAACATAGGTACGTTCGGCTCATCCTCCTGTTCGGGATTGAACAGCCACTCGTGACTCACCTTGTGGCGTTTTACGTAGTAGAGAGCAATAAGCGTGAACATTTCACGCGAGACTTTCAGCCCGTTCTCCAGACGATAGGTCAGATTCTGTGTGGTACCAAACTCATCGGCTAGCTCCTGCTGACTCATCTTCAGGAATTCACGTACTTTAGCCATACGCCGGGCTATAAGTGCTGCATAGGCTTCATTTTCCTTTTCTAATTGCTCCATTACTGGTGATATACGGTCATTACTCATCTTTAGGTTGCAGGTTTTCGACCAAGTGCTTCAATGCTGGATCATTGGTCAGCCGCTCAATTTCGGATTGAATTAACGCAGAAATTTCCTTTTTTACCCCGTTGTAATTTGTCTCCAACATATAACTTAGTTGATGGTCAGAGATTTGAGCAAATTCAGCACCAGGCGGAATGGGCTTTACCCGCTCTAATTCAGCAATCATCGCCGGTTCTACCAGTAGCCTGGCATGAAATATTTTCTGCTTAATAGCCTCATCGAAGTTGTCAGCAACCGCTCCGACAAAATGTCCCTGCGACAAATTTGAGATTTTTGATTCGGGTATCACCGAATCCAGATTCTCGGAAATAGACAAGTTAGTATCCCGTTCCGTGAACGAGAGTGAGTGTCTAACCTGTTTATTTTTCCCAAACCGACTGGACATGGTCTTAGCCGTTTCACCTAGTACCTGACCCGAAAACACATTTCCGATCGTATTGAAGATGGTAGTAGCCTCCTTGTCGCCGTAATCACGTTTTAACTGGCTCAGGTCCTGCAAGCCCAAACAGGTGGACACCTTGTTACTCCGTGCGGTCGCAATCAGGTTGTCTAACCCCCGGAAATAAATAGTGGGTAACTCGTCGATGATCAGTGACGATTTTAACCTGCCTTTCTTGTTGACGAGCTTGATCAGCCTGGCGTTGAAGAGACCCAGTGCAGCTCCATACACTTCCTGACGTTCCGGGTTATTGCCTACACATAGCACTTTGGGGTCGTCCGGATTGTTAATGTCCAGGCTAAAATCATTACCCGTCATAACCCAGTAAAGCGCCGGGCTGGAGAGTCGAGAAAGTGGTATCCGCGCAGAAGCAATCTGACCCTCTAATTGCTCATAAGCCTCATTTCTGAGGGCACTCGCGAAGGGCTTAAGTAGGTTTTCAATTTCGGGTTCCGATTGTAGGATTGGGAAGAGCTCGCGGTATTCAGCCCCGGCAAATTCAATGACATGGGGAAACGTGCAGTAGCGTTGACCGTCGTCTGTCAACCCCTGCTGAGCCAAACCTCGCAATCGACGCTCATCGTATTTTTTGAGGTACCAGATAACGGCCGTTAGAAAGTTCATTGGCGACTCCACGAAGAAGTCGCCTTGTTTCTGAATCCACGATTTATTGAGGTTCAAAAGAATGGTTCGAGCTGCTTCCTGTGCGTCAATAATATCAGACATCAGCTCTGGCAGCAATGGGTTACACCGGTTCGAGCGCCGAGGATCATCAAAGTTGATGACGTAAAATGTCGGCATCCGTTTGAACGCCCGACGATTTTTCTGTAAATAATGGTAGGCGATATTTGACAGATCGGGAAATTTGTAATCGTAGATGTACATGGTAAACCCCTTTTCAAGATGTTGCCGTATGAAGTTATTTACTACAGCAAACGACTTTCCTGACCCAGGCGTACCCATGACTAACGTTGCCCGAAACGGATTGACTACGTTTACCCACCCCTTCCGAAACTTCTTCTTCACATGGTATTCTGTTGGAATATTGACCGAGTATTCATTCTGTTTCAACTCTGCCTCCTGCTCGAACGACTCGTTTTCGTCATTGAACGCATCTTCTCCAATCTTCACACCTAGAATCTGATTTGCGTAACTGCCTGCCTTGATCAGCAGCAAATAGCCGATCAGCGTTGTTACTAAGTAAGCTCCGTTACGGGCCTCAGCTGACAGCCACGCCACCCGAAGAAGTTTTCCATTCAACAATAACAATGCCCCGCCAATAATACTGGCCCAGGTAACATGTGCCCAGGTTACGTTTAGCTGCTTACGCGTTTTGTTACCAAACGTCCATATTCCGAGTAGCAATAAGGCGGCTAGCTTGGAATAAATGGGGTGTGAAAAAAGGTGGGTTGCCCGGTCAATACTCAATATGAATCGGTCCAGTAGGGCAAAGCTGAACCCTATTGATTGTAGCGTGTCGTAGCAGAAGAAATACAGATGAAACCCAATCAGTGCTAGCGACATGAATAGGAGCATGTTAAGAATGCCCCTATACTCTTTGTCCTGCGTTCCCATTTGACGTTGACTTAGCGATTAATATTGAACAAACTTGTTTCTATCGCTAATATATGATTTATATTATTTTCATCAACACTATGTCTCCAAGTGCTAAATTTGGCTCATACAGGTACACAACAAGCCTCGCTCCATATAAATAATATATTATTTGTTCACATACGGCGAATCTTTTTTGTCAGATTTTTTTTCTGCTTTTTCTTCACTTTACCCTGAACTTGCTCCTCTCCCGCTGGTTTTTCTGGCAGCCCTGCAGTCTGATCCAATACTACTGAGATTTTCGTTTGCTTCTCGCTTTTCTCCTCAACCACCTTGTTCTTACTTTGGACGGTCGTTGATTCCGTGAACCTTGTAGCTTCTCGTTTATGTGCCCTTGTCTCACTCGTAGCAACTAGGTTTTGTTTTCGAACGATAGAATCTTGAGGACTTTGGCTTACTGGTTTCGACTTTTCAACAGGTTTGCGCTCTGTCTGCTCTGAAAAGTTTTTCACCAACACTTCTCTGCTGAATTGCTTTTCTAACTCAGTTTCGTGTATAACAGCTCTGGTCTGGTTGCGTATGTAGAGGTAAGCTCCATCCGTTTCTCGTATTTCGATGCTGAGTTGGCGTAACGTCTGTTTAAACTCGGTCTCTGTCAAGCTTCGGTAAAGGGCTAATCGCTTTTCAATCAGGCTTTCTACTACTCTACACTCTTTTTTGTGTTGATCTTCTCGATTTGAGAATAGCTCTGTTAACCTAGCATATGTTGGTCGACTTGGCAGATTGCTTGCTTTTATGGGTCGATTATCAGCACCCCCAGAGTTAACATGTTGGTAAGTGATTCCTGATTGGCTACGCCCAGCTTTCGTATTCATTACAATCCCTTCACAACTCAAGTATTGCTTGAAGCTGTTCACCGATCCGAATGAGTACGTCTCCAATGTCCTTTTTACCTTCTCGTCAACTGTCAGCCTGGTCGAATGTTGTTCAGCACCTAACTCCTCCCCAACCCTACCTGGCTCTCTAGTCACGAATGGGCGTTCGGCCTGCACCAAACCGTATTTCGTTTCGAGTCGACGACGTACTTTTTGCAAACGGTTTTTGATGAATGTATCCGTGATTTTACGCCCTTCTGCATCCACCGCAACGCTCACCACGTGAATATGCGGGTGTTTCGTATCATAATGCTGGTACATCAGATAAGGCTGTTTACCAAACCCTATTTCCCTCATTACCTCACCCCCTATGGCTTGCAGTTGATCGACTGCTACCACTTCTTTGGGATGAAAAGCAACGGCTAAATGCACCGATGGTTTTTGAATGCTAGGATTGAGACGTGCATACTGTTCGAGCAGTTGAAGCCTGAACCGCGCATATTTTTGGGCCTTCTCATTATCGGGGTAGTTGGCGATTTGGATACGCTCAGCCTCTCCCTGCTCCACTTTCTGCTCATTGTACCGGAACGCTCCTGCTACATCTTTTCCAGTCAAGATTCGTATAACCATGCTGTGATCTGTTCAATGGTTTCCTGAATCCTAAGAAGCTCTTCGCTTAGCTTATTGCCAACAATAGACTGGGCTTCCTCCTTCCGATCTTCTTCGATTATCTCAGAGATCAGCTGCAATTGGCGTCCCCTTTCCTGTAAATTGATGATGATTGTCAGTAGCAATTCATCTGGTTTCGGTCCCCTGCTTTGCTTGTCTGACAACAATATTTGCTTGAGAAATTGAGCAAACGCGAGCTTACTGCCTGCTTTCATTTGCACATATTTTGCCTGTATTTGACTATTCTCAATAGGAGTTACCCAGCAGTTAAGTTTGATAGTTGATCTCTCTGAGTCGATTTTAGGAGGTCTTCCCCCTCTACGTTGGCCTGTTTTTCTGTTTTCCACCTTTGCGTTGTACGCTGCGTACAGTTGATTTTCAACTTATTTTCCATTCTGTTCTGAGTGAGAATGAAAGCAGGGCAGTTTCGCGGGTAGCAAAACACATCTTGCAAATACGTCCTAGTGAGGTGTTATGTATTCAGATGGCCGGTACAAATATGCTTCTGTTCTATCTTTTATCAAAGTGACGTTGTTGTGCTTAATACAATATATTATTTAAGATAGAACTTACTAGCCTTGTCCTTTCTTATCTTTTCATGTTCGAAGAAATGTAACGTGTTTCAAGCGAAATAGACTGTAAGCATTTAATAACCAGCA